>DATDUL010000081.1:0-4161 GCA_036517715.1 Minisyncoccota bacterium | reverse complement strand
AATTCCTGGTGCGTACTACGAACAAATAGGTGAGGTACAGTTCCTGTCTGTACCAGCAGGAATAAAATTCACTTTGAAGCTTGATGGATTTGAGGATGGATCCTTTGCGCTCGACATCGATGAACAAAGTGGTAACACTGTTGCCTCGTCAACAATCTTTGAAGGTATACCATCTGGCGTAGACACCCTAGCTACCATAGACATAGGCGAGGAATTCAAAGTAGAGGAATCAATACTAAAGATAGATAAAGAAAATGACGGCACCATAGATGTGACGTTGACTGCCGTACCAGACGGTAGGACGGTATACGAAGAACCCAAAGTCGTCATCGAAGAGCCGGCAGAAGAACCTGTGGAAGAAGTAAAGGAAGAAGTTGTCGATGAAGTGGTAGTGGAAGTGCCACCAGCGGTGACTGCACCCATAGCCCCATCTACTTCGCATAGTGTGGTACCAGTATGGTTATTGAACCAACCTGTAAGTGCGCCGAGTCCTGTAGTTGCAGTAAATATACCGAGTGTAACAAATACAGAATCTGCACCAGAACCAGTAGTTTCTGAGCCTGTTCAAACAGAATCTCCCGAGCCGGAAGTATTGGGTCAAGAAACACAGGAAGATGTGGAAGAAGTTATAGAGGCAACCACGGAAGACACCAGTGAAGATATTGAAAAACCTATAGAACTAGAATCTAGTACAGAAACAATTCCACTAACCGCATCTGCAGGAGAGACACCAGGATTACCTTATCAAAAGTTATTATTTGTGGTACTCAGCTTGATGGGTATATTACTTGGATTTAGGTTTATTAAGCGGTAGAATATTACTATGGGAAAAATAATCAATAGTTTAACGAGAGGGCAAATTCTGTACACTTCATTGTTTTTTTGTGTTGTATATGTAGCTTCTTATTTTAATCGTGTATTAAATTTACCCATCCAATACAGAGATTTTTGTTGTTCTGATGACAGGACTCTCAATTTATTTTTTATATTTATTCCAATATTGATTTTTTCAGTAGTTGCATTTACTTCTAAACTAGAAGTTGCGAATATTTGGAAAAGGTACACATTTTATTTTTTAATTCTCTATATTCTTGCTTATTTTTTAATGCCAACAAATTCAGATGCTTTCTTGTGGTTCCAAAGAGAGACCTTGGTTTTTTTTGGTTCTATTCTGTATTTCTTAATCTCCCTTATCCTCATCATCTTCAAATCTATCCAACTCAGGAATCAAAAATAATCATAGAGTAACCCTATGTAAGACATTGCAAAAACTGGGATTTGTGGTAATCTAGCGGGTATGGAAAACAAAGCACAAAATCAAGTGAAGGAAGGGTTTGATTGGAAAAACAAGAACTTGTGGCTCGGAATAGCTGCGGTTTTGGTGGTAGTTTTATTGATAGTTATTTTATCAAAGAGGGGTGACAAGGTAGAGGAAATACCTATGGACACAGTCGCCGAAGGTACAGAAGTCGTAACCGAGGAACCAGCTGTAAAACCTGCACCTAGTCGTACACCTGCAACCAAAGAGACAGCTCCAGCTCCAAAGATTAGTTACGCAGAAGCTTTGGTAAAATACAAAGATTTTCGTTTGCAGTTCGACACCGAATGCCGAGCAGTACCAAACAATGTGACTTACAAAAATGGTACCGAAATAATGATCGACAACCGTTCCGGAGCGAACAGGAAATTTGTCCTAGGTTCTGCTTTTACTGTAGCACCGTATGATTTCAAAATAGTAAAAGTTGCAAGCAATGTACTGCCATACACCTACCTGGCAGACTGTGGTGACAAGCAAAACGTAGCGACTATACTAGTGCAACGCTAGTTCTAAAAAACTTTTCTAAGTTTGTTGTGCCAACCCCGTCGTTTAAGAACGACGGGGTTGTGT
Source organism: Minisyncoccota bacterium (assembly GCA_036517715.1). Lineage (GTDB taxonomy): Bacteria > Patescibacteriota > Minisyncoccia > Phycocordibacterales > UBA9973 > UBA9973. The sequence continues at coordinate 2,273 of DATDUL010000081.1, read as the reverse complement.
TATAATATCCCCGTGGCAAACAAACATTTTTTCAAAGTTCTGACCGTATTTTCTATAATGATTATTATAGGTTTAGTTGGCGTTTTTTTGGTTTCGTATTTCGATAGAGAAAGCAACAGTACAACCGAGGCTGATACCGTTGCCAATTAGAGCTATATGTGCTAAAGTATATCCGTTCCGCAAAGAAGACAGGCAAACAAGTAAGTCCTGTTTAGTGGGTCGATAATTTGCGGCTTAAAAGCCGTTTTTTAATTCCGACGTAAAAGTCGGAACCCCGACAGAATCGTCGGGGTTTGGAATCCAAAAAACATGTTAACCAAAGCAAAAAAAGAAGAAATAGTAAGCGGTTTGTCGAAAGGAGTGAGCGGTGCAAAATCCCTCGTCATAGTAAACTTTCACGGACTTACTGTAGCTAACGAATCCCAACTCCGCAAGAATTTGCGCGAGCAAGGTGTAACCTACAAAGTTGCTAGGAAGACTTTGATCAAGCGCGCACTCGATGGTAAAGCCACAGGCAATATGCCCGAGCTTCCAGGTGAAGTAGCTATCGTCTATGGTACTGATGCTATCGCCCCAGCCAGAGAAGTGTATAACTTCGAGAAGGAACACAAGGGTGTGATGCAAATCCTCGGAGGTATCTTCGACGGTAAATTCGTAGATGGAGTGTTCATGACCGAAATCGCTACCATCCCATCACGAGAAGTGTTGCTGTCCAAGATCGCATTCTTGCTTAAGTCTCCAATACAACGTTTGGCTATCGCGGTTAATGAAGTAGCGAAAAGTAAGTAGAAAGTAACAAGTTCATAAAGTTCGTAAAGCATAGTCAGCTTTTACTTTATAACTTTCAACATTATAACTTTATAACTAATAATATATGTCTAAATTTGATACATTTTTGAAAGACCTAGAGGGTGCATCAGTTCTCGAACTGAACGAACTCGTAAAGGCAATAGAAGAAAAGTTCGGAGTGTCAGCAGCTGCTGTAGCTGCCGCTGGTCCTGCTTCTGCTGGCCCTGCAGCTGAAGAGAAGGATGCATTTACTGTAGTCCTAGCTTCTGCTGGAGAACAGAAAATCGCAGTTATGAAGGTAGTGAAAGAAGTCCTAGGTCTTGGCCTTAAAGAGGCAAAGGATTTAGTGGACGGCGCTCCTGCAACCCTAAAGGATGGCATGAAGAAGCCAGAAGCTGAAGCTTTGAAGAAGCAAATCGAAGAAGCTGGAGGAAAAGTCGAGCTTAAATAAAATAACTCGACTTTTCGGCCGGAGGCGCGTCGGCGCCGAGGCGGGGGCTGCGCAAAATTTCAGCAGAAATTTATGTGTGGCCAAGGTTGAGCTTAAATAATCTCAATATTTATCTCACAAAAATAGTCCCACTCGGGGCTATTTTTTGTTATAATACTTTTATGAAAAAGTTGATAGTATTTGTTTTATCTCTATTTATTATTTTTGGTTTTTCCAGTGCGGTACAGGCAACTACTTTGATGCCTTTGACCAAACAGATGGGTCAGGGTTCAAAAGGTTCTAGTGTCGTGGCTCTGCAGAACTTCCTGGTGAGCAAAGGATACCTGACCGGTATAGTCGACGGTAAATTCGGTCCCAAGACAAAGCTTGGCGTTATCAAATATCAAAAAGCCAACAAGATCAGTCCGACTGGATTTGTGGGGCCTCTGACTTTTGCTTCAATTAATAAAATTATCTTGGGTACAATTAGTTCAAACTCTAATACCTCTACTACGGGGGCTACCGGTACAAGTACAAGTACTGGTACTAGCTCAACTACGGGAACAAATTCAAATTCAAATTCAAATTCAAATTCAAATTCAAATACAAATACAAATACAAATACAAACACAAATACCAGCACCACTCAAGCACTCAGCATTTCAACCTCATCATCACTACCAGCTGGCCAGGTTGGCACGGACTACAACTTAGATATTGAAGCCATGGGTGGTACTGCAGGATACAATAATTGGGAAATCACTTCTGGTAGTTTGCCTCCAGGAATCCTATTAACAGTCACAGCTATTAGATGTATAAAGGCCCCTTGTTACAACTGGATGCCGGCTCGTATTTCTGGCACACCGACCCAAGAGGGAAGTTATAATTTCACTATGAAAGTTATGTCTGGCGACGAACAAGTCCAAAAGAATTTTACACTACAGATAAACAGCTCAACTTCGAGTTCTCTAATTGTGTGTGAATACGCCCAGCCACCGGCCGGTTACCACTACGAAAACATGCATACTCATCCGCCTTGTGGAGCCACTTTGGT
>DATDUL010000080.1:0-3428 GCA_036517715.1 Minisyncoccota bacterium | reverse complement strand
CTTCTCCGGCGATGCGGACAGATTTAACACCTTCTTGGATGAGCCTGCCGAGAGTTCCCGCAGACTGATAACCAGTCAGCAGTATAGTGTTGTTTGGGTTTGGTAGGTGCTCCTTCTCGTGGTGCACAATACGCCCACCGGAGGACATACCACTACCAGCAATGATTACTTTCGGGTCTGGATATTTAAATATAGTTTTTGACTCTTCAGTTTTGAGAGTTGTATGAAGCCCAGGAAAGTCAAAGATGTATTTGTCGTGCACCATAGCGGCTTTAGCATTTTCATTAAAGTATTCTTTGTACTGTTTGAAAATTTCAGTCAGCTTTATAGCCAAAGGTGAATCAAAGAATATCGGCATGATTGGAATTCGTCTGTTCTCTACTAGGTCATTTAATTCGAACAATAGTTCCTGAGAGCGCTCTAGGGAGAAAGTGGGTATGAGTAATGTGCCTTTTCTTTTAAAGTTATCTTCGATGACTTCTTCTAGCAACTTTTTACGTTCATCGCGTGACTCGTGGTTACGGTCTCCGTATACGGATTCCATAATCAGATAGTCTACTCCCTCTACTTTGTCTGTATCTGGCAGTATCGGCGAAGGACTGTTCCCCAAGTCCCCGGTAAATAAAATGTTCTTGCCGTTGTAGTTAAACAAAATCATCGCCGAACCCAAGATATGACCAGCGTTATAGAAAGTAAAAGAAAGTTCGTCGGTTATTTTGATTTTTTCGTGATACGGAAAACCTTCCCACAAAGATAGCGCACTTTTGATATTATTCTCGGAATATATTTCTGCTAAATCAAACTCTCGGTTGTGTCCCAAGATAAAAGCGGTATCCTCGATCATCGGCTGAGCGAGTGATTTGGTTGGTAGGGTTGAATATATTTTTCCCTGGAAACCTTCGCTGATTAGTTTCGGCACTCGACCCAAGTGGTCAACATGCGCATGAGTAACAAAAAGGATATCGATTGTATTTACTGCATACTGAAATGGCTCCCAGTTTATATCATCTGCCATTTTGGTACCCTGATTGAGCCCGCAATCTATCAGGATTTTCTTGCCGTCTATCTCTAAAAGAAAATTAGAACCTGTAACCGAACCAGCTCCACCCCAAAACTCTATCTTAACTTTTTTCTGCATTGTAGAATTTTAACCTACTTTCCGAAATATGCATAATACGCAAGGCTATATAAAACAATGCGGTAAATGCCCCAGAGAGGTCAAAGAAAATATCTGATAATGTATCCGGTAAGTCGTAGGCATTTTGTACAAACTGTTCGTTTAACAAAAGCTCGAAAACTTCCCAAGATAAACCTACTATAAAAGTACCCAGTATGACTCGCCCAATTGAATCCGCGGAAAAACTTTCATCTGATAAATACCAAGCCAGTAACAGAGCCACCCACATACCACCGAGAAAATGCATCGGCATGTCAAACCACCAGAGTGAATAGTACCAATGGAACTTTATAGCACCATAATTAACCAGAGCAACGATTGCCACCAGCAATGCCTGACGATTGAAAAGCTTTCTCCGGTCCATATTTAAATTATATCATTTAAAATAAACGAGACAAAAGAAAAAACCACCTTGCGGCAGTTACTTCTTAGGGCTATTTCTAACTTATTACCATAGCGTTTTAAACTACGTGGGTGGCAGACGTATATAACCAAGGTCATATCCGATCGAACCTCCCGAAAATTAGTGTTCTAGGTAATAATTTGAAATAACCCTACTTTCATATTACATCCTGTGAAAAATTTTGCAAGAAAATTTTTCAAAAAAACACAAAATCTTTAAAAAACAAGTTGACAAAATAAAAACAACGACTGGTTTGAACTAATTTTTGTGTTGCTTTTTTGTTTGAGTGTACTTTTCATGCACAGTTTCGTAATCAAAAAGTTCTGCTTCTGAAAACCAGTGTGCGATTTCTAGTTTTGCTTCATCGCTATCACCTGATGCATGGATAAGGTTCGGTACACCGATGTCATTTACATCTGCATGAGCAAAACTCATGTGGGAATAATCCCCACGGACAGTACCTGGTAATGCAGATTTTGGTTCAGTAGCTCCAACCATCTTGCGAACCAAAGAAACTGCCTCTATCCCCTCTAATACAAAGGCTATAACTGGACCAGAGTTCATCATTTCTAAGGTAACGTCAAAAGCTTTTTGTCCTCGTCGAGAAACCATTTTACCTATGTTTTCGTAGTGGTGATAAAAGTGATCATAGTCTGGTCTAAGCATTTTGGATCCAACTATTTTAAGCCCAACCTTTTCAAATCTAGTCAAAATCTCTCCAACAATCCCTCGCTGTACAGCATCAGGCTTGAATATAATGAGTGTTTTTTCTTGTGTCATAAATAATATCGATAAAGTTATAATGCCCACATACTAGCAGATTTGGGCCTTTTATTCAAACTATTGCATGGTGCCGTAGCGAGACATGATTTCTTCTTCAACTTCGTCTCGTGGACGACCGTACTTCATATATGATAGTTCTTTGAGTGCGTCTACAACTTCCATATTCCCTTTTTCGATCAGACTCCAGTGCGAGGTCATAGAGAAAGGCTTCACTGGCACCCCGCCAACCAACATGTTGACGTAGGAATTGAAATTATCCAGTTTGGTTATGTCGTTTGCTGTAAAGGTGGGTTTGAATTTCGGTTCTATGAAGGCCGCATCTTCTGGTGAGATACGATATATGGCCATCGAACCGACGTTACCGAAAACAGCATTCTTGATACTTTCTTCAAGCTGAGAAATGTACTGGTGAGCAACAGTAAGTGAAAGTCTGTATTTACGCGCTTCAGAAAGAATAGACGCGATGGAGTCAGTAGTAACGTTCTGGAACTCGTCGATATATAGATAGAAATCATTCATAGGTTTACCGAACATATCCACCCGAGAAAGCGCAGCCATTTGAATTTTTCCAACCAATACCAGACCGATCAAGTTGGCGTTAATGTCTCCTAGTCTACCTTTGGACAAGTTCACTAGAAGTATTTTCTTCTCATCCATTATCTTTCTGAAGTTGAACACCGAATTTTGTTGCAGTACCACCGGACGCATAATGTCGTTGGATATAAAGTTATCGAATTTAGAAGAAATATACGGCACAAAGTTCGCCAGCGACTGGTCCCCTGTGGTCTCCTCGGCGGAAATCCAGAATTGTTTAATGATTGGGTTCTTGCACTTGGCTAGTTTCATATCTCGGAACTTTTTGTCTGCTAGAACGCGAGTAATTTCGAGCAAAGTGGAACCGGATTCTGGATCCTCCATCACCAAGAAGGCACTGTTTCTGAAATACTGCTCAAACATGGCGCCACCACCGACTTTCATATCGAAAAGTTTGTTGAAAATACCCATAAGTTCGTTAACCACGAATGTTTTCTGTTCTGGATAATTTGGATCGTACTCCAACATATT
>DATDUL010000079.1:0-2107 GCA_036517715.1 Minisyncoccota bacterium | reverse complement strand
TGGTAAAAGTTATTTCTGAGAAAGACACCACCAAGCTTCCATGGAAAGAATTAAATATTGATGTTGTTGTCGAGTCCACCGGACTATTCGTCGCCTACGAGAAAGCAAAGTTTCACCTCGACCAAGGTGCAAAGAAGGTAGTTATAACTGCACCATCCAAAGGCGATGGATCTTTCCCAGGTGAAACCATACTTATGTCAGTAAACGAAGATAAATTCGGAACTTGCGACATTACTTCCAATGCGTCATGTACTACCAACGCTGCTTCGCCACTCATTGGAATTTTGAGCGAAGCGCTAGGAATAGAAAAAGCGATTTTAAATACTGTTCATGGATACACTGCAACTCAGGCACTCGTCGACGGACCAAGTAAAAAAGATTTGCGAGAAGGTCGTGCTGCAGCGCAGAACATTGTACCGTCATCAACCGGTGCAGCGATTGCAGTTACCAAAGCCTATCCAGAATTGGATAATCTTTTTGATGGTATTTCTATCCGTGTGCCAGTACCGGCAGGAAGTATCGTGGATGTGACTTTCATCGCAAAGCGCGCAACTACCGCCGAAGAAGTAAATGAAATATTAAAGAAAGCATCAATGGATCCAAAGTGGAGCAGAGTGTTTGCCGTTACCGAAGAGCCTTGGGTTTCTTCAGATATCCTCGGCAATCCGCACGCGTCTATTGCCGACCTGCCACTGACACGTGTTGTTGGTGGAAACTTGGTAAAAGTTATGGCGTGGTATGACAACGAAATGGGATACACAAATACACTCGTAGATCACGTGGTTGCGACGGGGAATTCAATAAAATAAATGGAGAGTTCACCAAGACAAGTATATACAAGACAAGTCAGTAAGCCTTACGAAGGTACTGTAGAGAAAGTTATAATTTGTGAGGAAGGACTCGCGTCGCAAGGAACAATAAAATATGAAAATGAAGATGGTAATATCCAAGAGGTTACGGCTGTAACAAATTCCCATCAGAGTGATTTTAAAGAAGGTGAGAGGGTTAAATTAATACCTTTGTAATCTTTATAAGATCAATTAAAAAATAAAATGGTATACATTAGAGTATGAAAATTTATATTGGTACAGATCACGCAGGGTTTGAATTAAAGGAAGTATTGAAGAAATACTTGCCCGAGCTTGGGCTCGGGTATGAAGTTACCGACATGGGTGCATTTACACTAAACACAGAAGATGACTATCCTGACTTTATAACACCAGTAGCAAAAGCAGTGGCCGAAGGTCCTGAGCTCGAAGAGCGAAGGGGGATAATCATCGGTGGCTCGGGTAACGGCGAAGCGATGTGTGCGAACCGTGTTCCTGGTGTTCGTGCGGCAGTATTCTATGGACAAGAAGACAATGCAGTGAGTCCAGATACTTTCGAAATTGTGAAGCTTGCTCGTGAACACAACAATGCAAATATCATTTCTATTGGCGCACGTTTTGTAGACACCGATGAAGCTAAATTCGCCGTAGAACTTTTCCTAAAAACTGAGTTTTCCAAAGACGAGAGGCACATTAGGAGATTAAGCAAATTCTAATATGGTAGAAATAATTCCAGCTATTTTAGCTAGAGATTACGAAGATTTAAAAAATAAAATCTCGCTTTTGCGTGGAGTAGTGCCGATAGTACAAATAGATATTTGTGACGGTAACTTTGTGCCCAACATAACTTGGCCATTTTTAGATGGAGATTTTGACCAGCACTTTAAAAATATTTTAAACGAACAGGAGGGGGTGCCTTTTTGGGAAGACATTGATTTTGAGTTTGATTTAATGGTTTCAAATGTAGCTGAAAATTTTGACATATATCTGAAGCTGGGTCCGAGGAGGGTTGTTTTCCACCTGGAGGCTTTTGCCGACCTAGATCAGCTCCAAGAATTCCTAGAAGGAATAGACCCGTATGTGCGCGATGTCACAGAAATAGGTGTAGCCATCGGCACTAACACAGATGTAGAAAAAGTTTTTAAAATAGTAAATTCGGTAGACTTCGTTCAGTGTATGGGGATAGAAAATATTGGTTTTCAAGGACAGGAATTCGACGAGAGAGTGCTAGAACAGATACAAAAACTTCGCGCGGAATTTCCAGACCTGGTGATTTCAGT
>DATDUL010000078.1:0-3399 GCA_036517715.1 Minisyncoccota bacterium | reverse complement strand
CAGACAAGACGAGATAGGAACACCATACTGTATCGTAGTTGATTTCGATACTCTCGGCGAAGAGAAGCCTGAACTTAAGGATACTGTAACAGTCCGCGACCGTGATACAGGTACTCAAGAAAGAGTCAAAGTGTCTGAACTTATTTCTTTTCTGAAAGAAAGACTTTCGTAAAATGAAAACACTAACCCTAGCATTTTTATTTCGAGATAATAAAATACTCTTGGCTATGAAGAAGCATAGCTTTGGTGTGGGTAAGTGGAATGGTTACGGTGGTAAACTTGAAAAAGGAGAAGAGCCTATTCAGGGCATTGTTCGTGAAGTTAGCGAAGAATCCAACCTTAATATAGAGCCTAACAAATTCAAAGAATTAGGATTTATGGATTTCTTTTTTGACGATAAACCAGAATGGGATCAGCATGTTGTGGTATATAGGGTAGACGATTTTGAAGGTGCCCCCGAAGAAACAGAAGAAATGATGCCTAAGTGGTTTGATCTAAATGAAATTCCATGGTCCGAAATGTGGAAAGGGGACGATCAATGGCTCCCATACGTTATCGAAAACAAGAAGTTTTCTGGCGAAATTCATTTCGTCGAAGAAGGGCAAAAACTAGTAAGTTTCAAAATAGACAATCTTAAAATAAATGAAGGGGATTTGAAGATGAAAGTTAAGTAATTTTTTCTGTACCCCGCAGTGTATCCTCGAAAGTTTCCGCTTGGCGGATTATTTTTGTGTCGCCATTTTCACAGACCAATATTTCAGCAGGGAGGAGGCGACCGTTGTAGTTGTAGCTCATACCGAAACAATAGGCACCGGCGTTATGCATGATGACTATGTCGCCAATAGCGAGCTCGGGTAGAGGGCGACCTTTCCACCACAGGTCTGTTTGTTCGCAGATTTGTCCGGTGAGAAGAGTAGGTTTTTTCGGGAACTCTTTTTCATTTTCTTTGCCATTTACAGTCAGCGCATGATATGCATCATAAAGTATCACTCTGGGTACTATGTTCATGCCCAAATCCGTTCCCCAGATTTCTCGATAAGCATTTTTCTTGGCTTCTACTTTACCTACCAGGTACCCAGCGTTCGCTACGAAATACCGGCCCGGCTCCATCACCACACGAGGGTGGGGCATAGTGTATTCACTGCACTTTGCTTCTATGGCCTCTACTATTCCAGTAACTGCGGCGTCGAGGTCGAGCTCGGATTCTTCTGGCTCATAGGCTATGCCGAGCCCGCCTCCTAAATCTACAAATTCAAAATCAATAGCTAGTTCTTTTTTTATCTTGCCGATGACATCAAAAAGTCTCAAAGTTATTTCTTTGAAATACGAGGCATCAGTTACACAACTTCCTGCCATCATGTGGATGCCAAATCTTTTCACTCCAGCCTCCTTGGCCTGTTTGTAGGCTTCGACTGCTTGGTCCATGTGTATGCCGAACTTTGCTTCCGGTCCACCAGTGATATCAAAGTGCCCGACATTACTTTTACCTATTCCCGGGTTGATACGAAACGAAAGTACTTCCGGTTGGCCGAAAGCTAGCACTCGGGGTAGTAGGGAAACATCGTCCAGGTTGAAAAGCACATTATTTTCTATCCCTGTTTTTATATCTTCATCGGATAGAAAGTTTCCAGAGAATATAATGTCGGAACCAGACAGCCCCAGGTGTTTTGCCAGAAGTATTTCATTGGCACTTGATGCATCTATACCGGCACCTTCCGCAAGTAACATTTTTACAATACTCGGATTGTTGTTAGCTTTGACTGCATAGTAGAGTTTGAAGTCTGGATATTTAGAAGTGAAGGCTGTTTTTACTCTTCTAAAATTCTCTTTGATTTTTAATTCGTCGTACACGAATATCGGCGTACCATACTGCGCTACCAAATCTTTTACTTCTACATTATTTATTTTCATAGTTTTTCTTATATTATTAATTATTTAAAATAAAAAAACATCCGTTGTGGATGCTTTGCCTAGTGACTAATACGTTACAGTAAACAGGGGACTAAGACAAAAGCATCACGCCACGCTTGGCGCTCTTCTTTGTCTTCTTTGCCTCGATAACTATAAACATGTGTACAAGTATACAGTGTCTTTATTCAAAGTCAAACCGGTGTGAACTTGTGCTACAATACGTCGTATGAAATTTTCAAAGAAAAAACTAAAGAACGGACTCACCTTGGTGACGGTGCCCATGGCGGACAATCCGACTGTGACTGTGCTGGTATTGGTAGAAACCGGTTCCAAATACGAAACCAAGAAATTAAACGGTATTTCGCACTTTCTAGAGCATATGTGTTTCAAGGGCACCGTTCGCAGGCCTAAGGCCATAGACATTTCACGAGAACTCGACGCCATCGGTAGTCAGTACAACGCTTTTACTTCGCAGGAATTCACAGGTTACTATGCCAAATCCGAGGCGCGTCACTTTAAACAGGTGCTCGATGTCGTATCAGACATATATCTGAATTCCACTTTCCCGGAAGCAGAAATTGAAAAAGAAAAGGGTGTAATAGTGGAGGAGATAAACATGTACGAGGATATGCCACATCGCCATGTGCAGGACTTGAACATGGAGTTGCTTTATGGGGATCAGCCAGCTGGTTGGAACATTGCTGGCACCCGGGATAACGTAAAGTCCATGCGTCGCAGTGATTTTGTAAAGTACAAAAAAGCCCACTACGTGCCGAATGCTACCACCATAGTGGTAGCGGGTCATGTAACAGATAAGGAAGTTCAAACGGAAGTAAACAAAATATTTGGTAAGTTAGCCCAAGCCAAAAAAGACAAAAAGGTTAAAGTGAAACAAACCCAGAAAAAGCCAGAGGTTTTGTTGAAGTACAAAAAAACCGATCAGTCGCATTTTGTGCTGGCTTTCAGAAGTTTTGATTTATTCAGCAAAAAGAATGCGGCTGTTTCTGTGCTCGCTAGTATTTTGGGTGGAGGCATGAGTTCTAGGCTCTTTCAAAAACTTCGCGAAGAAATGGGGGTAGGGTATTATGTTCGTGCTAGTGGCGACGCGTATACCGACCATGGATATTTTGAAATCTCAGCCGGAGTAGACAACAAGCGCGTCGGGGAGGTGCTAGAAGCCGTATTGGCTGAGTGTAAAAAAATAGCAACCGAGCCGGTGCCGGCAGATGAGTTGCAAAAAGTAAAAGACTACCTGATTGGTAACATGAAGCTCGACCTAGAGTCCTCCGATAGTATTGCGCAATTCCACGGACTTCAGGAAGTACTAAAGAAAGAGATAAAAACCGCCAACGAAAAGGCCACCGAGATAAACAAAGTCACCGCCCTAGAGGTACAAAACATAGCCAAAGAAATATTCAAAAACGAAGGTATGAATCTAGCCATAGTTGGCCCGGCCAAAAACAAAGCCCCTTTCAGTAAAATATTCAA
>DATDUL010000077.1:0-10290 GCA_036517715.1 Minisyncoccota bacterium | reverse complement strand
CTTCATCAACCTGGTTATTTGGATTATTACTCGCAGGAGAAGTGCTGACTTATTTAAATTCAAAAGTTTTCTCTCGCCCTGATTTTGCCAAATACCAAAAGTGGCCTGACTTGTTAGCAAGTATCCTAACCCACAAAGTATTTTCAAAAGTTCTAGCCTTCCTTGGCTTAGTAGCAATATTCATGACCGGACTTTTGGGTGGAGTCATGGTCTACGGAGTCACCGCCGACCCACTCGCGCCTGTGGTTTTGAAGTTACTAGGTTTGTAAAAAACTAAGTATTGTTTTGGTTTACCACTCTATCTCTTTTTCTCCGTGCGCTTTTAGATATTCGTTGCATTTCGAAAATGGTTTCAAACCAAAGAAACCACTGTGGGCTGAGAACGGTGAAGGGTGTGACGACTCTATGACCAGATGTTTAGTTGTATCGATGAGAATTTTCTTCCCTCGAGCATAATTGCCCCACAGGATGAAAACAACGTTCTTTTTTTCTTCCGAAATAGTTTTGATTACAAAGTCTGTAAACTCTTCCCATCCCTTGCCTTGGTGTGACGCCGGAGTACTAGCCACCACGGTCAGGATTGCGTTTAAAAGGAAAACTCCCTGTTTGGCCCAGCTTTCAAGGTTCCCGTTTTTAAAATCTTTTTTAGTTCCGACGTCAGACTCGATTTCTTTATAAATATTTTTAAGCGACGGTGGTGGCACTACTCCGTCCTCCACCGAGAAACAAAGTCCGTGCGCTTGGCCCACACCGTGATAGGGGTCTTGGCCTAAAATCACAACTTTAACCTGATCAAAGGGTGTCAGCCAAAATGCTTTGAAAAGGTCTTTGGGCTTGGGATAAACTTTTTTGCTTTTGTATTCGGCACGGATAAAATTAGCTAGATCAGTCCAATTTGGGGCCTCAAAAAAATCTTTGAGAGCTTTTGCCCAGCTAGGTTCTATATCCACTTTCTTTTCCATAGGCAAAATATAGCACAACTTGTTTGTTATTTGGTATAATAAATAGGTGCAGAACATCATCCCCGAAAATATAAATTGGACTCTACCGGAATACGAACACCGAGAAAAAACCAACGACTGGTATTGGGCACTTGCTGTGGTGATTATTTGTGGATCCATAGCTTCTATTATTTATGAAAATTATCTTTTCGCTGCGCTTTTGGTTATCGGTGGTGCGCTGATGGGACACTTTGCTAGTCAGCCACCAGAGATGATTGACTGTGAGGTTAACAACAAAGGATTCAAACTGAAGGCTCACACCTATCCTTATAAAAAAATAAAATCCTTCTTTGTTGGTGGAGAAAAAAACCATTACCTTTTTATCGAAATTGATCGTCTTTTCTTACCTATCATTTACGTACCTATTGAACAGCACTTGGGCGAGATGATCCGAGCGAAACTATTGTCCCAGAATGTAGTAGAAAAAGAAATGAAAGAACACCCGTCCGAAAAGATCATGGAAATAATCGGGTTCTAGTCTATTTGAATTTCGCTAGAAAAATGCTAGTCTCTCTACATGCCCTCATAGTTTAATGGATAGAATGCGAGCTTGCGGAGTTTGCGATCCAGGTTCGATTCCTGGTGAGGGCACCATGAAAAAAACACTAAAACTTTCAAAACAACAGAAGCCAACAAACGAGGCTCCTGTTTACCCTATGCGGATAAACAAATATTTGGCTTTGAAGCAGATAGCTACCAGGCGAGGTGCGGATGAACTCGTGGAGAAAAAGAAAGTCTTCATTAATGGCAAACTTGCAGTACTCGGAAGCAAGGTATCAAAAACAGACAAAGTCGAAGTAAAAGGTGCAGAAAAAAAGGCGTACAAATATTTTGCATACAACAAACCCGTCGGCGCTGAGACCGATTCACCAACAGCGGGACTGTTCCCTATCGGTCGACTCGACAAAGCTTCACACGGATTACTCATCCTCACCAACGACGGACGCATAACCGACGGACTACTGAATCCCAAGTTTGATCATGAAAAAGAATACGTAGTAAAAACTAAACAAAAACTTCGCAGTAACTTCAAAGAAAAAATGGAAGCGGGTGTACAAATCGAGGATTACAAAACAAAACCTTGCAAGGTCACAATAGTAAATGAAAACACTTTCCGAGTAGTTCTGACCGAAGGCAAGAAACATCAGATCCGCCGTATGTGCGTGGCCTTATTCCAAGATGTCCAAGATCTTAAACGAGTACGTGTGATGAACATCGAACTCGGCAAACTAGCACCAAAAGCTACCAGAGAAATAAAAGGCGAAGAATTGACTACTTTTCTAGATCAAGCACTTCATCAATCCTAATTTGTTTTACAAATTCAGGTACGTGGGAAACCAATATCATGGCACCTTTGTATTCGTCGAGCGCTTTGGCGATGATTGGCAAATGGCGGAAGTTTATGTGGTTCGTCGGCTCGTCGAGGATGAGGAGGCCTGGCTTGATCATAACAAGTCTTGCGAATGCCACGAGCCCTTTCTGCCCTTCGGACAAGCTTCCGATTTTTGTACGGATCATTTCTCCAGTGATGAGGAACCCTGCGGCGATAGCGCGCATTTTTTCTTCATCCAGTTTTTCGCCACCTTCTAGCATTGCGCTAGCTAGTGATTCATACACCGAGTGGTCAAAGTTAAGTGTCGAGAAGTCCTGACGATAGTACCCCACCCTTACCCCTTCTTTTATTACAGAGCCTTCATCTTTACCACTTGCCAGCTTCTCCAGCAGTGTGCTCTTGCCTATACCATTCGGCCCCTGGAGGAGCAGATGCATATTTTTCTTGAGCGATACGTGAGCTTCGCGTTTTACTATCTTGCCCTTCTTTAGGGTTGTGAACGAAGAAATATTTAAAATCTCACCTATTAGGTCGGGCTGGGACTGAATCTGGAAAGATTTGATGGTTTTGTCTTCCTTGCGTACTTCCACCACATCTTCTTCTAATTCTTCTGCCAGCTCGCGCATTCGGCGAGCAACCAAACGCAAGCGTCCACCTTTGTGGGCGAAAACATTGGCCTGGTCCTTCTTGGCTTGGATTTGTTTCTCTAACTGAGCGTTCTTCATATTTTCTTTTTCTTTCCTGGCGGTAATTTCTTTGACCACATTGTGGTAGTTGCCGACGTATTGTTCAATCTTTCTGGTATATACATCTAGATACAGCACTCCTTCGGTGAATGCATTCAGGAAGTCCGCATCGTGAGAAATAACCAGAACTGTCTTTTTGTAATTCATCAGAAAGTCTGTCAGGTGGGCTATGCCAGCCTTGTCGAGGTTGTTGGTAGGCTCGTCGAGCAGAAGCAAATCCGGGTCTTGGATAAGTGCCTGGGCGAGTAGTAGTCTCGCCTGCTGACCACCCGAGAAAGTTTTCATAATTCTGTCGTGAACCTTCTCGTGACCTTTTAGGTTTACTACTTCTAGAATGTCGTCTATCTTGGGGTCAATGTCGTAAACCTTCTTGGTAAATGCTTTTTCGAAGAACTCGCGCACAGTGAGCTCGAGTTCAGCTCGAGGAATGACTTGCCTACTAGAAGCAATACTAACTCCATTTACTATGTTTATGATTCCAGACTCGGGTTGGTTGGTTCCAGCAATCAGTCCAAAGATAGTACTCTTACCGGCACCGTTCTGACCCATGAGTGTCATCTTGGCTCCACGACGAATACCAAAAGAAACCTCCTCGAGGATGGGCTTGTTTACTCCCCATTCGTAGGAGACTTTGTCGAACCTGACTATTGTTTCTTTATTTCCTTCACTCATTGCTCAATTCGAAAAACGACTAGGCTTGCCTAGTCGTTTTTCTTTATTTTACTAATCTGGTTAGTCTAGATTTCTTGCGAGCGGCGTTGTTCTTTTTGATGATACCTCGCTTTGCGGCTTTGTCGATGGTAGCGTAGGCTTTGGGTAACATTTTTTCGGCTTCTTTTTTGTCTCCCTTAGCTGCTTTTTCGAACTTCTTAATAACGTCTTTCATTAGGCGTTTGTTTTGGTCGTTGTAGGCCTTCTTGCGTGAAGATCCACGGATTGCTTTTTTAGCTGATTTGGTGATTGGCATATGTGTCTAATCTAACAGAAAGTTTCAAAAAATGCAATTTTTGTAACAAAACATGGTAAGTTATCCACTTTTGCACAAACCTATACATCGGGGTTATACTGGTTTAACAATTGCGAAACAATGCAACTGATGTAGGTATCTATTATAAGTAATAATTTACAAGATTTTATGAAAACACCCTCAAAAGATTCGTTCAAATTTATCATCGGGTTTGTTGCTTGTTTGCTTATCAGGCTCGTCCCCTTTCGGCCACCAAACATCGAACCTATCCTGGCAACCCAGATGCCATTTTCTAAAAAATACGGTGGTCTGGTTGGGTTTTCTTTCGCTTTTTTAAGCATTGTTTTGTATGACTTGATCACTGCCAAGTTAGGTATGTGGACCTTTGTCACCGCAGGAACTTATGGAGTACTGGGCCTTTGGGCATATTTCTTCTTTAGAAACAGAAAAATGCAGAAGCTAAACTATGTTAAATTCGCAATCATTGGAACCTTGTTTTTTGATGCTGTGACGGGGCTGTCTATCGGACCGTTATTTTTCGGGCAATCATTCTCTGAAGCGTTCTTTGGCCAAATTCCCTTTACCGCAATGCATCTACTAGGAAATGTCTCATTTGCTATTATCCTCTCTCCCCTTATTTACAGATTCATCATTGATAACAAAAAATTCGAATACCCAAACATTATCAACGTTTTTGGTTTTAAGAGCTAATTTTTATGAAAAAAAAATACCAAACCTTAACCAATGTCCAAAAAAGGGACGGTTCTATTGTGCCCTTTGATGAAAAGCATATTTTCCGAGCCATTATCCGTGCCATGAATGCAGTAAACGAGGGTGGCGAGAAAGATGCAGAGACTGTTCTGTACAAAGTCTTGGATGAGCTTTTAAACATAAAAAAAACTCAAAAAGAAAAACACTTCCTGCCTGAGGTGGAGAGCATTCAAGACTTGATCGAGAACGAACTCATGACTTCGAATTTTGCTCAGGCTGCCAAAGCGTTTATCCTCTATCGCAAAGAACGCGCCAATGTCCGAGAAAAGGTGGGATTCGTACCAGAGAAAGTGAAACAGTTGGTTGAAGACAGCAAGCAATATTTCAGGAACCCTCTGGCTGAATTTGTATACTATCGTACCTACGCCAAATGGATCGACGAAGAGGGTCGACGAGAAACCTGGATTGAGACAGTCGACCGGTACATTGCCTTTATGAAAGAAAATTTGAACGGCAAACTGACCAAAGAAGAATATTCCGAAATCCGCGAAGCCATCCTCAACCAGAGAGCCATGCCGTCCATGCGACTCCTGCAGTTCGCAGGCCCTGCAGCCAAGAAAACAAACATCTGCGCCTACAACTGCTCTTTTATAGCGCCCCGAACCTTCCGCGACTTTGCCGAGATTATGTATGTATCTATGTGTGGCACTGGAGTGGGCTGGTCGGTGGAAAGTGAAAACATTCAAGCTCTACCACAAATAAAAAAACAAACAGGTAAAGTACTGCCGACTTTTGTGATACCAGATAGCAAAGAAGGTTGGGCGGATGCGTTCGTTTTTGGACTTGAAACTTGGTTTAGTGGGTCCGATGTTTCTTTTGACTATTCCCTAGTACGGCCGGCCGGCTCTAGACTCAAGACTATGGGAGGCAAAAGTTCCGGGCCCGAACCACTGCGGTCACTACTCGAATTTTCTCGCGAGAGGATACTGCGCAAACAAGGCCGACACCTAACCAACCTGGATGCTCACGACATCATCTGTAAAATCGGTGAATGTGTGGTAGCCGGTGGCGTACGCCGAAGCGCCATGATTTCACTTTCGGACCTAGACGACGAAGCTATTCGAGATTCCAAAAAAGGTCAGTTTTATTTAAACGAAGCCCAGAGAATGCTTGCCAACAATTCTGCGGTATACCTGTCCAAACCAACAACTCCTGAATTCCTGGACGAATGGACAGCTCTGGTTAAAAGTGGTTCTGGAGAACGTGGAATATTCAACCGTGGTGGTTTAGTAAAAACTCTACCCACTCGCCGACTTAACCAATGGAAAAGTGGTGAATTCCCTGCCTGGGGCACCAACCCATGCGGAGAAATAATTCTGCAATCTAAACAATTCTGTAATCTATCCGAAGTTGTTGCCCGTGCAGATGACACCGAAGAAACTTTGATGAAAAAAATTAGGATTGCAACAATCCTGGGGACTTATCAATCCTCCCTGACCTACTTCCCTTATCTATCGAAAGAATGGAAAAAGAATTGCGAGAAAGAAAGACTCCTGGGAGTCTCCGTTACTGGACAATGGGATTCGAAAGTCGCCCGAGACCCAGAAGTTTTGGAAAGACTCAGAAAATATTCTATTGAAGTAAACAAAAAGTACGCGAAAAGATTTGAAATAAATCCTTCTACCTGCATCACCTGCGTGAAGCCGTCCGGCACAGTGTCCCAAACAGTGGACTGTGCTTCTGGCATGCACCCACGCCACGCACCATACTACATCCGCCGGGTGCGTATATCGGCAACGGATGCACTGTTTAAAATGCTCAGAGATCAAGGCGTGCCGTATTATCCTGAAGTTGGGCAAAGCGCCGAAACTGCCAGCACCTTTGTACTAGAATTCCCAGTTAAGTCTCCTGACGGCGCTATTTGCAAAGATGACATATCTGCTATCGAGCAGTTGGAACATTGGAAAATTGTAAAGAAGTATTACACCGAACACAACCCCTCGGTAACTATCTCCGTCGGAGAAGACGAATGGATATTGGTAGCGGATTGGATTTATGAGAACTGGGACTTGGTCGGCGGACTGTCCTTCCTGCCCCGTTCAAACCATGTGTACCAGCTGGCACCGTACGAAACCATAACCAAAGAAAAGTACGAAGAGATGCTAAAGCAGGTTGTGGACTTAGACTTTTCTAAAATCGTGACCTACGAAGTAGACGACGAAACCGAAGTGAAAAAAGAATTGGCTTGTGTCTCTGGTACCTGCGAAGTATAGATTATTATCTAAATTTAAAACCATGCTCTACACAAAAAAAGGAGATGATGGGACTACCAAACTCTTTAATTGCAAACAAGGACAAAGGGTGAGCAAATCTGACTTTATCTTTGATGTACTTGGTTCGCTCGATGAACTCAATTCGGGGTTGGGTTATGCCAAATTTCTTGCCAAAGCCTCTGGTGACACGGTGATTACCGGCACCCGGAAAATCCCTTACGAAGAAATATTGGAGGAGATTCAAGAAGACTTGTTTTGTATCCAAGCAGAACTCGGTGGCTCGGACATAAGAATAAAAAAAGATTCTGTAAAATACCTCGAGGATATGATCTACGAAATAGAAACTGTCCTGCCTCCCATTAATTCTTTTATCATCCCGGGTGGAGGAAGCTGTGGGTCATATTTGGACATAGTTCGCGCAGTAGCCAGGAGGACTGAAAGACAATTTGTAACTTTAATAAAAAATAAAAAGGAGGCAGAAAATAATATTGGTGGTATGTATTTAAACAGGCTTTCGAGTGTCCTTTATGCCATGGCGCGTTTTTCTAACTACCAGCAAGGTTACTCTGAAAAGTCCCCGAGTTACTGATAGTTGCGTTTTTTTGCAACTTATTTCATACTAGGCACATGAAAACTGCTGTGAAAATAAAGAAGCCTTTGCCACGAAGTGCTTATGAAAGAAACGCCGAAATTTATAAAATCCTCGCAAATTCTAAGCGTCTAGAAATCCTAAACCTCCTACGAGAACAAGAAATGCCGGTGGAAGCACTGGTAAAAACCTTGGGAATATCCAAAGCTAACGTGTCTCAACACCTAGCCCTCCTCCGCCACGCCAAGCTAGTGACCGTCAGACGTCATGGTTTAAATGGCTACTACAACATCATCGACCCTCGCATCGTCGAACCTTGCAGAATCTTACACAAGCTTTCGCTGAAACACTAAGCTTTCTGGTTGTGGTATCATTAACTCATGATTGGAAGCATTAAAGGCACGGTTACCCTAAAAAGTGATAAATTCGCTCTCATTGAAACTGCAGGAGTGGGCTACAAAATCTGGCTCGCTCAGGATGGTTTGTCTCAAATAAAAAAAGACCAGGAGGTCCTGGTCTGGACGCACACTCATGTCCGCGAAGACTCTTTGGATTTATACGGATTTTTAAACTACGAAGAATTGGAGTTTTTCGAAATGCTGATAAATGTTTCCGGAATTGGACCTAAGGGCGCACTGACCATACTCGGGGTGGCTTCTATAGAAACCCTCCGTCGAGCTATCAGCACCAGTGACATCCCCTACCTTACTAAAATCTCCGGCATCGGCAAAAAGACCGCAGAAAAGATGGTGATAGAGCTGCGCGACAAAGTCGGTTCCATAGAACAAGGAGGCACACTAAAAGACGAACTCGACGCCTTACTCGCCTTGCAAGCACTCGGCTATTCACAAAACGAAGCCCGCGACGCACTGAAAGGTCTCTCCCCCGAGCTTTCAACCAATCAGAAAATAAAAGAAGCTTTGAAATTTCTAGGGAAGAAGTAGTTATGCCGGAGTTACCAGAAGTAGAAAATCTGAGGATTGGACTTGAGAAAAATATTCTTGAGCAAAAGATCTTGGGCGTAGAAGTGAGAAATTCGAAAATAATTTCAGGTAAAGGCACCCTGCGTACAGCATCCAAGAAAAAAACTAAAGAATTTGAGTCTGAACTCAAGGGAGAGAAATTTGTAGCAGTAAAACGAAGAGCTAAAAATCTAATCTTTGAATTAACTCACAACAAACTAATCCTGGCGCACCTAAAAATGACCGGGCAGTTTGCATACAAGGCCAACACTGGTAAAAAAATCGTCGGCGGGCATCCAATAGAAATATCAGAAAGCACTCTGCCCAACAAACATACCCATATAATTTTCAAACTCGAGAAAGGAACTCTATATTTCAATGACACTAGAAAGTTCGGTTATGTAATTTATTTTAAAGATAAAAATATTTTTGAAAAAGAAAACCACTTTGGGAATTTAGGCCTGGAACCACTGGATAAAAGTTTCACCATAGAATATTTAGCAGAGAAGTTAAAAAGTAAAAAAGGGAAAATCAAAGCGGTACTAATGAACCAAGACGTAGTAACCGGTATTGGAAATATTTATGCCGACGAGAGCTTGTTTGAAGCTGGGATTAATCCCCTTCGCAGTGCACATACACTAAATAAAAAAGACTTGGCTAAGTTACACACTGCATTGATCAGAATAATCAAGCAAGCAATCAAAGTCGGCGGTTCATCTGTGGCCACCTACCGATTACTCGATGAAACCGAGGGCAACTATGCCCGAGAACACAAAGTATATGGCAAGTCTGGCCAGAATTGCCCCAAGTGCAAAAAGCCTTTAGAAAAAACAGCGGTCCAAACTCGCACCACTGTATTTTGCCCCAGGTGCCAAAAATAATCTGATATAATAGCTACAATGAAACAAGCGAAGCAAAAAGGATTTCTGATAGTATGGTTTATTCTAGTCGTGATTGGTCTATGGTTTCTTTGGTACTGGACTGGTGGACCACAACGCTACGAAGCCTACGGAGGCGGGCCTTTTCTAAAACCCCCAAAACCACTAAATACCGGTGAATCATATTGGTAATTATCTAAGCATTCCAAACAGAGCCACTCCACAAGAAACCGATACATTGAGTGATTCTTTTTTACCTCGCATTGGTATCTCAGCCACCACATCACATTTATCTAAAACTTTTTTTGGTACCCCTGTTACCTCGTTGCCCATGATAAATGCATTTTTAGTGCCCATTTTTACTTTTCGATAATCCACCGAATTCGGTGCCTGCTCGACGGCGATAATTTGAAACCTGTTTTTCTTCAGCTTGTTTATAAGCGTAGCTATGCTCGATACGGCTTCCCAAGCCACGTACTCTTCGGCGCCTAGCGCAGCTTTGTGCAAATCAGACCTCTTGCGACCAAAGCGATCAATCGGTGCCGGCGTGTAACCTACGGTATAGATTTTATCTATCCCGGCTGCATCGGCGGTGCGGAACATGGCACCGACGTTCTCTATACTGCGTATGTCGTTTAAAATTAAAATATTTTCTTGTTTCATTTTTTTAAAAAGTTTTTGTTCCTCATTTGTTTATGATAACCGATAGCGAACCTGTGCGCTTCGGAATTTACAAGCAGGATTTCTCTTTCGTACTTGCGTGCAAGTTCTTTTGAGGTCGTACCTCGGGATCCCTTGAGGTCCGACCTCGGGGATGAGAGAATATTTTT
>DATDUL010000076.1:0-14075 GCA_036517715.1 Minisyncoccota bacterium | reverse complement strand
TTTGATAACATCATTCTCATCTTTACCCCAAACAAAGACAGGGCGTTCGTATTCATCCATAATCTTCCCTGCCACGAGGCCGAGCACCCCAACCTTCCACTTTGGATTACCAACCACTACTACATCCCTCATCTCGCGTTTCTCGAAACTGTGTTTAACTTCTTTCATTATAGAAAGTACGATGTGTTTTCGTTCGTCGTTTATTTTTGTTAAGTGGTCTGCCAAAACACCAGCTTCTTTGGTGTCAGTTGTCGACAGAAGCTCGTACGCCCGCATGGGATTATCCATTCTGGACGCTGCATTTAAACGCGGAGTCACCATGAAGCCTATGTCATCCTCGGTCAAATATCGTTGGTCAATATTCATTTTCATCAGAAGCTTTTGTAAACCTGGACGAGGAGATTTCCGAAGAACGGTGAGTCCGAAATACGCTATAGCTCTGTTCTCACCTAAAAGTGGCACCATGTCTGAGAGTGTCGCAAGCCCTGCCATATCGAGCAACCACTTTTCCCAACCCGTGGCGGGAAGAGGTCGGACCTCGGGCTCTCTAGAGGTCCGACCTCGAGGAGCCAAATCTTCTCCAGACGTCCAACGTCCGGAAACAAATCCTTGCACCAGCTTAAAAGCAACCCCAGCTCCACACAACATCTTCTCGGGATACTCGTCTACCTTTGGGTTAAGAATCGCAAAAGCTTGCGGGAGTTCGGCGTGAGGGATATGGTGATCCGTCACAATCACGTCTATCCCATAAGAATTTGCCAAGGCTACTTCTTCTACAGCGGTGATGCCGAGGTCGATGGTAATAATCAAATTCACACTCTGTTCTCGAAAGCCTTCTATGGCCTCAATGTTTAAACCGTAGCCTTCAGAATTACGGCCCGGGATATATACCTCATAATTTTTAAAACCTAACTTTTCAAAAAAGTCGTGCAAAATAACGGCACCCGGAATGCCGTCAGCATCGTAGTCAGCATATACAATGATCTTTTCATTTTCATCAATAGCTTTCTTTATCCGCACACAGGCTTTTTCCATATCTCGCATTAGAAATGGATCATGCAGATCTCGCTCATAACTTGGGTTCAAAAATATATCAGCTTCGGCCTCAGTTTTTATACCCCTCTTCAACAAGAGCTCCCGCAGTAGTTCATGAAATTTACCCATGGTTGCTATTCTAACCCGCCGTCGCCCAGAAGGCTATGGCGAGGCAAGCACATATGTTATAAAATGTACTTATGAACGAAGAAAACTGCATTTTTTGCAAAATAGTTAAAGGCGACATACCTTCATACAAGGTATACGAGGATGATAAATTCCTAGCATTTCTAGATATTTTCCCAGCTACAGAGGGATACACGCTAGTTATCCCAAAAGAGCATTTCCGCTGGGTGTGGGATGTAACCAACATCGGCGAATACTTCGAAGTGTGCCAAAAAGTAGCGAAACACCTGGGTGAAGTTGCGGGTAGTCCAGTATACTCGATGACCCTAGGCGAAGAAGTGCCCCATGCTCACGTCAGACTTTTCCCAGCTAATCAGGACATCAAAGACGCCTTGGTTGAATTTACTGGCAAAACCAAAACCAAAGAACCTGTTTCCAAAGAAATCCTGGAAACTATTAGAAATAAATACTCAATGTTGTAATTTAAAAATGGAACAAGATAACTCCAACTGTCTTTTTTGTAAAATAGTGAACGGTGAAATAAATTCGGACAAAGTATACGAAGATGAAAATGTATTCGTGTTCCTCGATATTCATCCAGTAAACAACGGCCACACCCTAGTGGTTCCTAAAAAACATTCAACCAATATTTATGACGTAGAAACCACAGACTTCGCCAACGTCATGCAAACAGCTAAAAAAGTAGCGGTGGCTTTAAAAAAAGTTCTAGCTATGGACGGAGTAAATATACACATGAACAATGAAAAGTCTGGCGGACAGGCCGTGTTCCATACTCACGTACACGTAATACCTAGGTATGCAGATGACGGACTCGTTCATTGGGGTAGTCGTGGCGCATATGCCGAAGGCGAAGCAAAAGAACTGGCTCAAAAAATAAATTCCCTACTTTAGAATAAAATTTGTAAACGAAAAGGGTTGCAGCCTTTGAGACTACAACCCATCCATTTTTTAAAGTGCTCCTCCTGTGAAATACTTCCGACCAAGCCAGAAAGTTACGAGAGCAGCAACAATGCATCCAACGTTAAAAACTTGCTCTCCGTAGTTAATTTTTACATAAACTAATGCCACAAGGTTTACAATGAAAACTAACGCAGAGAGGATTTTAATCCTAGTTTCCTTTTTCATGTTTATCTAATCATTAGGTTAAAAGATCAATCCTATCCCTGGCACTCCGTGCCATTTTGCACTCTTATAGAACATGTAGCTGATCAATAACTTTCCTCGCTTACCTTTTTTGAACAAGGTGAGAGTTGGACCTGCTACCAGTCCTAAACGGTTTTTAGGTCCGAAGAATAAACCTGGTACACCGGTAAAACCGATCTCTATAGTTGCTTTCGGTAAACTCTTACAAACTGATACTTTTGGCCCCACAAGTCCGAGGAAGAGACTCTTTTCGGAAATGTTGTACCCAGTCCAAACTCCGCCTTGTAAAGAAAGCTTAGTAGTTTGGCTGTGTACGGAACCGAAGCTTAATGCAAAAACAAAAATCAGGAAATTTTTCATAATCAACTGTTTATGTGAAAGAATTTATTTACCAGCAAATATTAAGCTTTTGACGAAAATTGTATATAGTGTTGTACAAAACTGACAACTTTTTATAAATTGCTAGTATTGCGTGTATGTACGAAGAAAAACTTAAAACTCTAGGTCTGAAAGACGATGAAGTTAGGGCTTTTGTGTTCCTCCTTGAAAATGGCCCAACGCCGGCTGGACTAATAGCTAAAAAGACAAATGTAAAACGCGTTTCATTGTACGGACATTTAAAAAACCTTGTTGGGTTGGGACTGATTACCCAATCGGAAAAAAATGGAGTCAAGATATTCTATCCTGCTGAATTAGACAAAGTAGAATCTGTATTCGAAAACAGAATAAAAGAAATCAAATCAGCAAAAGAAAGTATCGAGGTCATGATGCTAGGCTTAAAAAACAAAAAAGGTTGGCAACCGCCTAAGTTTCAGATATTCGAGAATGCGAAAGAGTTACAAAACTTTATTCGTGACATATTTCTATACAAAAATATCAAAACTCAATCTTATTGGCCGATTAAATCAATTATTGAAATCCTGGGAGATAGCTACTTTTCTGAACTAAATAAAGAAAGAATAAGAAGACAAATATACGTTGACGCAATATGGCCAGAAAAACAGAAAGTTGATATGGAAAAATATCCTTTCATGGGTTCGGGTAAAGAATTTTTTCGTGAAATTCGCATCGCACCTAAGAATGTTGAATTTTCAATGGGGTATTGGATTTATGAGAATAAAGTAGTATTTATATCTTCACGTAAAAGTAACTTTGGCTTTATTGTTGAGAGCGAGGAGTTTGTAGAAATGCTTCGTTCACAGTGGCAAGTCGTGTGGCAAATGTCCAAACCGCTTAAAGTGTCTACGCAAAAATCGCAAAAACTATACGAAAATATGATGCAGGATAAGTGGAAATGAAGATTGCTTTAATTAAGCGCTTTAATAGCAGGGAGGGTTCCCTTGGCCAGGAAGTCGAGGGTGGCCCCGCCACCAGTTGAGACGAAGGTGAACTTTTTCTCGAGTTTCATTTCGGAAATCATCTCTACGGTATCTCCGCCACCGATAATGCTTTTGATGTTGGGTGACTTGGCTATGAGTTTCAATACGTCTTTAGTTGTGCCTCCATTTAACTCTTCGTATTTACCCAAGGGGCCGTTCCATAGAATCATGCGGGACTTTTTCACATAAGCACTGAGTTCTTTAACAGATTCCGAACCTATGTCTAAAATGCTTTCGTCTTTGGTTATTTCCCCTACTTTGCGCACTATTTGCTTGTCACCACTTTTTACCAGCACGTCTTTGGGTAACAAAATCTTTTTATTATTCAAAATATTCTTCGGCACCGAAATAGTATCGTCCACGAGGGAATCCCCCACACACAGCCCCTGGCTTTCCAGAAAGTCGTTCGCTAAGGCTCCACCTACATATACATAGTCCGCAATCGTTAGGTATTTTTTAATCAGTGGCATCTTGGTGGAAAACTTAGCACCACCGAGTATAAACAAAAACGGTCGTTTCGGATTTTTGAAAACAGCGCTTAGTTGCTTTACTTCTTCTTCAATTTGCAAACCTGCGTAAGACGGCAAGTATTTGGTAATAGCCACGAGTGACGCATGTTTCCGGTGAGACACCGAGAAAGCATCGTTCACATAGATATCCCCTAGCGAAGCAAAATATTTACCGAGCTTTGGATCATTCTCTTCCTCGCCTTTGAAACTTCTGACATTCTTTTCAAAAGTCACCTTACTCTTTGGAATTTTAGACAACCTGAAGAACTCAGCAACAACCGGAGATATATCTGAGTTACCATCTTTACCCAGGTGCATCAACACCGTCACACTGGCACCCTTGTCCACTAAATACTTTATAGTTGCTATGCCTTTTTTAATACGGAAGTTGTCTGTGATCTTGCCGTCCTTGATTGGAACGTTGAAATCCACCCGCGCGACCACTTTCTTTCCTTTCAAACTTTTTATTTTTTTAATACTTTGCATTTTCTGTTTTAGTTATTATGGAAGCAAATTTAACTGGATCTAAACTGTCCCTCCCAACCAAAAATCCATCAGCCTTACCATCAATCAAGAACGATAGAGCATTCTCTGGATTAGTTGAACCACCATAGATTATCCGCATTCCTTCTATGCTTTTTGCTCCAAATTTATCGTTCAAAACTTTCTTGATGAAAATACTCATCTCCAAGTACTCAGCTGGGGTAGCTGGTCGCTCCGCCGATTTGCCGATAGCCCAAATAGGTTCGTAAGCAATCACCACTTTATTTAAAATACTTTTAGAAACTCCATCGAGGCATTCTTCGATTTGAGTTTTAACAAACCCTAGGTAGCTGTGCTCTGGATCACGACTAGCCTCACCGACACATAAAATCGGCATAATACCTTTGGCTAGAACTGATTTTATTTTTTTGTTAACGTCAGCGTTAGTCTCCCCTAATGCTCGTCTTTCAGAATGACCAAGTATCACGTATTTAACAGCCAAACCAGACAACATACTTACCGAAACCTCACCTGTTACCGCCCCAGTATCACCCGGATATGCATTTTGAGCCCCAAGTTTAACTTTGCGACTTAGTTTCTTTAACTTTTCCAAGTAGACAAAAGGAGCGCAAACCACGACTTCTGTCTGCTTTATTTTATTTATAGATTTATCAATACTCGTAAAAGTTTTTAAAGCTTCTTTTAAGGAAGCTGGGTTCATTTTCCAGTTGCCCACAACTATTTTCTTTGTTTGCATACGGAAAATTATAGCATAATTGCTATTCGATTTCTGTCCAAGTCTGAATAGAAAGCTGACTGACTGCAGCGCCTCCACCTCCGAACTCCAACTCGGCTAGGCCTGTTTCGTAGATCAATTGAGAGCCCCCGGAAACGGTAATTCTGTCGGCCACAGCTGATTTGAGGGTTGCACCACCGGTTACATTTAGGGTTCCGTCTTTGGCGTACAAAATAACAGCACCGGAACCTCCCGAGATATCGATAGCTGAACCCGAAGAGCTGGTAGTCAATATAACTACATAGCTATTGGGTGCTCCAGACCCTGAAGCATCGGAACCTCCGCCGATTTGGACGTTACCATCACTGACCAAAATTCCATCTGTGCTACCATAACTCGGGGAAAGTACTATATGGCTACCTCCGGTAAGGCTTATGTTGCCTGTTACCCAAAGAGTGCCAGTTACAGTCAAAGTAGCACCTCCGGAGACATCGAGATTGCCCACAATTTTTTTAGGACCCAGGCTAACGTTACCTGAACTAACAGTATAGTTGCCACTTATAATACCTCCGGTCTCAGCTTGAATTTTCCAACCAGTCACATAGTCGTCCGGTATGGGGAAAGATTGCTGAGTAGGATCATCTTGATAAGTACAGGATTGATTATTCCCACTTCCACTCTGGCAGTATATAAGCCCAGTTGAGTCCACGTTGTTAACAGTGTTGGCTTGAGTTGTACCTGAAACAGTACCTATATTTAATTGTCCGGAAGTGCCAGAAATACTTCCAGCAGGTCCACCGAGAAATATTTTGAAAAAATGGTCATAGGCAGAAGTCCAAAGGTTGGCCCATGAACCTCCGAATTGACCAGTTACACCAATGCCGTCAGGATATGCTGTTATACCCCAATCCATACTAGCCCCAACTATATAGTACCGCTTATTATTTGCAGAAGACGAATTAATCACTACCCAGTACGGTACACCAGCTGTCAGTGTTGGGTTTGAAGTAAATACAACTTCAACCCAATCATAGTTTGCTGTTACTGATGACGATGAAAGTGTACCAGATGCTAAAACTGTAGCCCCCGGAGCACCTGCCGAATTATTGACAATCATTACAGTCGCGTCTCCGGGAGTACCAAACTTTTTAAGATAAAACTGTGCTTTATTCACCGGACCTGTGGCGTGAACCATGAAACTTTGCGCTATATCCTCTGTGGTGCTCGTATCACCAAAATTTTTATCGTAAAAAGGTACACCTGTACCATTTGATACATCTTCATACACTGCTGACCCACTGGCAGAAATAGCCGTACCAGTAATCGCAGAAGAGTTGTCTCCAGTGATAGGCCCATTTGAAAAAACATCACCGACAATGGTTCCACCTTGCAAATCAACCCCACCCTCACCAACCTGAAGTCCATAAGAAAAAGAAGCAGTTGGACCGTATGCAAAATCAACTTTTACCCTTCTCTTTAAACTAGTCATACTACCATTGGATTCAATATATATACCGGCGATGGGATCGTTGATCAAATCAGTAGTTACAGTATTACCATCAACGGTAAGAGCTTCCGCCATTTCAACTGAGTGTCCCCTAAAAACTCGATACAGATAATCTTCGCTACCAGACTCGGTCAGATAGTAGGCTTTTTTTGAATCGAGATCTAATCGACTAACTGTGTAATCCCTGACCGTTGGTGAAACAAGCCCAGCAATAGTTGTGAGAGAAATAAACAAGAAAAAAACCACCGATGTGATCATGGCTTGTCCACCTTGTGCTGAGACTCGTCGCCTGTTATTTTTTTTTATTCTATTTCTTTCCATTGGGCTATTGCAAAACCAGCTTCTGATCCGGAAGCAAAATGCATGTCAGCTAAGCCAGACTCATAGGTTACATCTGATCCACCTGAAACAACTATACGCTTTGCGGTACCTCCTTTCAAATCTGCACCTCCAGAAATAGTGAGAGTGCCTTCGGCGGCGTAAAGCAGGACAGCGCCCGAACCACCAGAAATTG
Source organism: Minisyncoccota bacterium (assembly GCA_036517715.1). Lineage (GTDB taxonomy): Bacteria > Patescibacteriota > Minisyncoccia > Phycocordibacterales > UBA9973 > UBA9973. The sequence continues at coordinate 6,622 of DATDUL010000076.1, read as the reverse complement.
AAGCGGCGCTACCTGAGGTACTCTCAGACAAAAGCAACATGTAACTACCCTCTTCCCCTGATCCGGTCGCATCCGCTCCTCCAGAAACACTAATATTGCCGTCAGCCATAACAATACCGTCGTCTTCACCGTAGTCTATGGAAAGTTTCATGAGTCCACCACCTGAAAGAGTAATATTTCCAGTCACCCAGAGAGTACCGGTTACGGTTAAAATACCACCACCAGAAACTGTTAGGTTGCCTTCGATTTTTTTAGGACCCAATGTAGCTCCGGCCCAGTCAACTGTGTAATTACCGCTGTGTACCCCACCTGCTTCAGCATCTTCTTTCCAAGCATCAATCATGGAGTCGCTTATCGGCATCGATGCGTAAGTAGGGTCAGTGCCAGCTTCACAACTTTTGTTATTACCTGTACCGTCTTGGCATGTAAGGGTACCGGTAACATTTACATAGTTAGCAGTGTGCGCTGCTGCGTTTCCAGCAACGGTGCCTATGTGTAACTGATTCGACGAACTTTGTCCTTGAATCAGACCCGGAGTTCCACCAGTATAAACTCTAAAGAAATAATCTATGCCAGACGGTGTTGTGTTGTTCCAAGAAGCAGTATGTCGTCCTATTTTACCGACACCACCAGCATAACCATTATCATTACCCCCAATCATATAATACTTACTATTACTGTCATTGGCATCTAATACTAACCAATACGTTGTACCGACTGTTAAATTCGGACTTGTGCCGAAATTCACAGACACCCAATTATATGAATTAGTAACAGTACTTGCACCGAGTGTGGCACTTGCGATAGTTGTATTACTTGGCACTCCACTTGCATCGCTAACTAAACGTACAGTGATATTACTTGGAGTGCTAACTTTTTTTATATAAAAATGTGCCTGATTTAGAGTAGTGTCTATAGGAACAGAAAAACTTTGAGCTACATCCTGACTGCCACTTGTCTTTGCAAAAATAACATCATAAGAAGGAGTCCCGGCACCATTGGATTGATTCATACCAAAGTCTGGACTGTTTGCCGACACTGCCGAACCAGTAATAGTCGAAGACGAATCCCCGGTCACTGGACCGTTGGCAAAAATACTTCCGATAACACTACTACCGCCAGTAATATCAAAACCACCAGTGCCTGACTGGAGACTGTAGTCAAAAGACGCGGTATAACCTTCCTCGAGAGTAAGGTCTATTTCTCGATTGATACCGTTGGAATCTCCAAAAGATCCTACGTGCATAACACCATCAATGCGCCCAGCCGTAGTGGTGACTTCTCCACCACCGACAGACAAAACTTCGTTCTCATCAACTTCTATGTTTGAAAACAAACGATACAGCACATCCTCGGTACCTGACTCAGTGGAATAATAAGTTTGTTTTGACTGCAGATTTAAATTTGAAGTTTTGTAGTCTCTAACCATCGGAGAAACTAATCCTGAAGTGACCACAAGTACCAAGAGTACAAAAAAAACAACCGATGCGATCATGGCTTGTCCGCCTTGCGTCGAAGCAGACTCACTCTGTTTCTTTGTTTTTATATTTCTTTCCATTGTGTGTATGTCCATATATTCAACTGACTATCTGGAAACGTAATGGTGGATTGACCGGGCCGGGCCGCTAAGATAGAACTGAAATTAGATAATGTGGCTTTGTAACCCGAAATTATTTGTAATAATGCTGATGATCCATTAGTTTGAACATTTATATGTCCATGAGATGCGTAAACTAATACTGAAGACATCTCACCACCGGTGCTTATTAAACTGACAGCATCTTGAGAACCTCCTTTTTCCAAGTCATTGTTCTGTGATATAAGCATAACATACGAGTTTGACCCAAAACCAGTCACTGATGAAACTGTGTTAATTGAAATTTTACTACTAGTAATACGATCGAGTGTGTTATCGGCAATAACTGGAACACTTTTCCCAGCACCAACACCAGCTCCAACGGAAACAACGGCAGTATCAGATATATTGATATTTCCAGTCACCCAAACAGGTCCGTTTATACTGACTCTAGCAGTTCCACTAATGTTTAGTGAGTTGCAAGGAATTTTAATCGGACCCAGATTAACATTACCCGAGTTTATATTATACGGGCAAGCCCCAGCATACGTTCCACCAGCTGCCGCTAATAATTTAAACTTTTCAATCATGGTATCTGTTATCGGTAATGGGTACGCAGGCGCATCCGGCGAATTTGGATAAGATATGCCGTTGACTGTTGAATTGCTTATACTAGTATAGTAAGCATTCCCAGAAATGATACTGTTGTCGATGGTGTGTGAATGCACATCATAAGTGTTGGTTAGAAATCTAAGATTTTGCACCAGACCAGCGCTACCACTCGAAGTTGCGCCTCCTGACAAAACAGAATTCGAATTTGACCCAATTACCGGACCAATGGAGGTAATACCTCCCGCCACCCAAGAACTTGCACCCTGAGCAAAGAGTCCTCCTTTGCCGAATTGTAGGCCATTTTGAAATGTAACCGAGTTAAGGTAATTGGTTACAAACTGGATAACTCTTTTGCGTCCATTTACGTTTCCAGTTGAAGTAACGGTCCTTTCAGTTGCGACCATCGAATCGATTTGAACAGTTGCGTAATCTGCACCAAAACGCAAATCATATGCCCCGAGTGCCAAGTGAGGTATCTCAGTAAGCAATCGATAGTAAACATCTTCGATACCTGACTCCGCAGCAAAGAAACTTCTTTTACTTTGCAATACATCATTTACAATTTTGTATTCACGTACAGTTGGAGAAGCTAAACCCGAGATGATAACCAAAGCAAGAAAAACAAAAAAAATGACAGAGGAAATCATTGCCTGTCCGGTTTGAGTTGGGGTATACCCAATCCCCCTTTTTTGTATATTTTTTATACCAAAAATACTTTGGTGTAATTTTGCTTTATCAGAAAAGTTAAACATCAATTAATAGCTTCCACGTAGTACCAAGGTATCGTAGAAGTTAGCTGTACGCACCGAACCATAACGGTTCGACGTTACTGTCATTTCAATCTTTACAGCGCTACTGTTGCTGGTCGTAATCTGGGTGAAAGTAAGTGCGGTAATATTGAGATTCGTAGAATTTAAATTACCAATCAGAACATCATTCTGACGAAGCTCTAGATTTGTGCCAGCAAGAGTAAAGGTTATGGTGGCTGCATTACCAGATGAATCAGTTGTATTCAATTTCAAATTAGTAGCGGTAATTGTGCTTATGCTTATTGCTTGTCTGATTTCACGAGATACACGTTCTAGGACCTGGTTGGTCTGGTTTATGTCCGCGGTGATTTGTGTTTCCCTGAAAGAAGCCACCATGGTTATAATCGCCTGAACTAAAATAAGCGATATTACAGAAAAAAGTGCTACATAAAAAACCATTTCAAGCAGTGTGAACCCTTTTTTGTTTTGTGATTTTATTAATTTCATTAGAAAAGATTGGTTATATAAAACGACAAACTCTTGCTCAAATTATTTGTGCCTTCACTCCAAGTTGCAGTGACTGTAACAAACTTAGTACCAGTGTCGAGGGTACCGCCAGAAGACACAATGTCCCCACTGGTGCTGTCGCGATTTACATCAGCCAATACTACTGTACGAGTAAAAGAATCCACTGTGTTTGGGGTAGTTGAAAAGTTCCAAGTACCTCCAGAAAAAGTCGGATAGTAAGTAGTACCGCTTGTTAGATTAGAAATATTAGTCCAGTTGTCGTCCCTGGCAACTCGTACTGCTTCTGCTCCCTCTTCAATTAAAAAGGCTGCCTGTAAATTATGAGTGGATTGACGGGAAACTGTTACTGACTTTTGAGCTACTGCGGTGGCAGACAAAACTGCAATGGTTATGATGGCCACAGCCACCAAGACTTCAACCATCATGCCTCCTTTTTGTTTTTGAAAATTAAATTTAAACATACTAATTTACACTAATAATTCCAGTAGCCCCAATTGTTATTATTTTTGATGCACCGTTAATAGAAATGGTTACCGTTCCTGTTTTGTTTGGTACTCCAGTTAACCGACTGAAGTAAACATCATTACCTCCACCAGATAGACTGACGTCTGAAATATAGGCGGGGTTAGTAAGAGTAATCGTCTCATCCGAGTCAGAAGGATAACTCGTACCTTTAAATATTATAACAGTATCAGTACCGAAATGTACACCGTATTGTGACGAATCAATAGAAGCCAATGTCTGAGAATTCGCTTTTTTAATCACAGAAATAACTTCTGTAGTAGAAGCTTGCAGAGCTTGGTTCTGCCGTAAGCTAGAAAACTGAGAGGTCGTTACCGCTAAGAGCACAATAAGTATCACAACCACAACCATAACCTCAATCATAGTTATTCCTTTTTGGAAAATTGTACGCATTATTTTAAGTCATTTAGAACTGAGTAAAGTGGTGTTATCATCGATACGGCAAACACACCGACACCAATACCAACCAGAACCATGAGCACTGGCTCGATGATGGTCGACAAACTTTTTGTCTTATTATCTATTTCTGTCTCATAAAACTCAGCTATTTGTTGCAACATGTCAGCTAATTTACCGGTCTCTTCTCCGACTTGCATCATCTCTGACATCATGATGGGGTAAAGTTTCACATTATCTGAAAAGACTTTTGAGAAAGGAACACCTTTTTCAACTAAAACCAAAGCCTGCCTCAAAACCTCTTTATAATAAACATTCTGCACCACATCTTCGGTAATCTCGATTGACCGAGTTATAGGAACACCAGAATTAAGTAGCGAGGCAATAGTACGAGCGGTGCGAGCAGTGTTTAGTTCTTTGGCCATTGTTCCTACTACGGGCAGTCGGAGAATCGCATAATCTAAATACTTAGCCAAAAACTTGGCCTTGAAAAAGAAAAACAAACTGAATCCTGCTCCGAACAAAATAGCGAAAGCGAGGATTGTATGCTCAGACAAGAATTTACTTATTCCTAATACTATTTGAGTAGAGCGCGGCAAAGCAACTCCTAAGTCTATAAAAGTTTTGGCCAAAGTAGGCACAATGAAAATAAACATCAAAATACCAACTATAACCATAACTGAAATAATAACCATCGGATAAACCAAAGCTCCTTTGACTTTTTTTCTCAAAGAATCAGCTTTTTCTAAGTTTTGACCCACTTCCCCCAAGGTACCTACTAGGTTACCGGACTCTTCTCCCGCACGAGTCATGGAAACGAAAAGTTTAGAGAAAACTTTTGGATATTTGGAAAGGCCAGAGGAAAGTGTGCCTCCAGCGGTTATTTCACTCTGCAGTACTCCGAGAACTTTTACTAGCTTTTTGTTTTTGGTTTGCTTCTCGAGGACCGAAATTGCCCGAGACAAAGAAAGTCCGGCTTTAAGCATACCCGAAAGATTTTTAGTCAGGATAACCAGCTCACCAGTTGAAATCCGTTCAAAAAAAGATTCGAAGACCTCTTCGATTTGGGATACGCCCTTGGACTTTGTTTCGATTGAAATGGGAACAGCGCCACGAGTATGTAGTTCCCGTGAAGCAGAAAAACGATCCACGGCCTCAAGCTCGCCTTCGATAACTTCCCCGTTTTGTAGTTTAGCCTTGTATTTAAATAACATAAATTTATTCTGAAACGACTCTGAATACTTCTTCGATAGTGGTGTTACCTAGTACACACTGAAAGATACCGTCTTCTATCATAGTCATCATACCTTCTTTTTTCGCCTGCGCTTCAATTTGGTCAGTGCCCGCTCCAGAACTAATTAATTCTTTGATAGCTAGGCTTACTTTCAAAACTTCATGAATACCTACTCGACTTTGGTAGCCATCTTCAGAATCAGTGCTTTTTACTGGTTTATAAAAAGGTATCTTCTCCCAGGTGGCCTTGGCATCCACTACTTTTTCTTCTTTCAAGAAACCAAGCATTCGATCTAGGTCAACCAATTTGCTCAAGTTTTTAATTTCAGTTGCAGAAAGGAAATATTGTTCTTTGGATTTAGTAAGTCTTCGCACCAAACGCTGGGCGATGATAGTTTTTACAGTGGAAACAATCAAGAACGGCAGAACTCCCATATCTGTCAATCTAGGAATGGCACCAGCAGCTGAGTTGGTGTGGATAGTCGAAAGCACCAAGTGTCCGGTCAAAGACGCATTAACAGCCAGCCCCGCAGTCTCACCATCACGAATCTCACCCACCATGATAATGTCCGGGTCCTGACGCAGTAGTGAACGTAGACCATTGGCAAACGTTAATCCGATTTCTGGTTTTACCTGAGTCTGGTTAACGCGTGGCATTTGATACTCGATCGGGTCTTCGACGGTAGAAATATTCACATCTGGTTTATTTAAAATATCGAGCATGGTGTAGAGAGTTGTAGTCTTACCGGAGCCAGTTGGACCAGTAGCCAGAACCATTCCAGTTTTTTGTCGAAGTGATTCGTAAATACGCTCTAGCCCTTCCCCGTGAAAACCGAGACCTTCAAGCGAAAAACCGTGAGACCCTTCTTTCAAAATACGGATAACTGTTTTTTCTCCATAAAAAGTTGGGAGTGTAGAAACACGGAAAGAAACCTTGTCTCCGTTCTGATCAATCTTGAAACGACCGTCTTGCGGTAAACGCTTTTCGTCCAATTTTAAGTTGGAC
>DATDUL010000075.1:0-7430 GCA_036517715.1 Minisyncoccota bacterium | reverse complement strand
CCTCCAAAGTCGTACACCACAATCTTCTCATTCTTCTTTTTATTGAATCCGTATGCAAGCGCTGCTGCAGTAGGCTCGTTGATGATACGCTTCACATCAAGTCCGGCGATAGCTCCTGCGTCCTTGGTTGCCTTTCTCTGTGCGTCGTTAAAGTATGCAGGCACAGTGATGACGGCTTCGGTAATCTTCTCTCCGAGTTTTGCTTCTACGTCAGCTTTGATCTTGCCGAGTATCATCGCGGATACTTCTTCTGGGCGCATCCATTTGTCGCCTATCTTTACTTCGACTCCACCATTTGCACCTTTTTGAATCTTAAAGGAAACATTTTTCAAATCTTTCTGTACTTCTGGATCTTCGAAATTATGACCCATGAATCGCTTGATGCCATAAATTGTATTCTCCGGATTGGTCACTGCCTGACGCTTGGCTAAAAGTCCCACGAGTCTGTCCATGTTCTTTGCAATCGAAACAATCGACGGGGTCGTGCGAGCACCTTCTACGTTTTCTATAATTTTCGGTGCACCACCTTCGATGATGGCCACTGCCGAGTTTGTTGTACCTAAGTCTATACCTATGATTTTTGACATATGATTTTCTTTTTAACCCCGACGCTTTTAGGTCGGGGTCCCGACTTTACGTCGGGATTAACTTATAATTTTGTAATAAAATAATGTGCAATAAAATTAGTCTTTGAGAAATGCCTTGCGCAGGCCGACGGGCCGAGCAGAACGCTCCGCTAGCAAGCCCAGATAGATTGCATTTCGAGAAGAGTTAATTTTATGGAACTTTACAAGCTTTTCGCGGTCGCGAAATACTTGTTAAATGCAGTATATATGATAGGATATAAGCATGTCAACCCCGTAAAGCATAAATGCCACGGGGCTGAGTAAAGAATCATGAAAAATCAAGATTATTCCAAGAAAATATTGAAAACTTTGGCGGAGAAACCGGCAATTTCAATCGAAACATTGCAGTCGGATCAGGACAAAAAGACTTGTTATGCGATAGCTCGCTCGCTAAAAAACCTCGTAGAAAACGGTTATGCGGAAATCCACAATTCTGAAAACAGAAAATTCGTCAAAATAACAAAAAAAGGTAAAAGTAAATTTAATAGCATCAAACTCGAAGCCGAAGACGCCCTGGTACCCGGTGCGTGGGACGGACTGTGGAGGATAATAATCCTCGACCTAGACGAAGCCAGGAAAAGCGAACGCGAAGCCCTGCGCTACCTCCTAAAGAAAGCTGGATTTGTGTGTGTCAAAAATACGGTCTGGATATCCCCTTACCCTTATGAAAATCTGTTTACTAATATCAAAAAAGATCTGGGCTTCAAAACCGAAATCATGATAATGGTTACCGACAAAGTAGACGAAGAAACCCAAAAGGCTTTTCTAGAGGCAATGAAAAAATAATTAATATACCTCTTGTTGGTAACACTTTTCGCAATAAACTTTCTCCAGTCGGTCTGGGGAGTAACTGGTTTCAAATTCTACTTTGCATTTGCCTTCGTGATTATTGTGGTCTTCCTTGTCGCACATACAAGTTCTGTTCCAAAGTTTTACAGGATTACGATACTTCAGTCTTTCATAATGTCTACAGTTTGGGCAAAATCTAGGAAGAGACAAGTTTTTTTGCTTACAAAAAGTCAACTCGTCAGAAACGATTCGGTAAGCCGTAGTGCATAATGTTAAAGAATTCCCGTTATTTGGACAAGATATAACTTCTTGCAATATACTCTCATTAATTTCTGAAACATCGTCAGGTAGATCTGAGCTTGCTATTGTTGGTTTGTAATTCCTTTCTCTTTCTTCAAACCAGTTAAACCCTTGATTCAAAACTTCTTCTTTAGAAAGTGGAAAAGAATCATGCGCAAGAGATTCATTGTAACCAAAAAAAGAAAGGTTGTATGGGAAAAATTCGCCGTACCTAAATATTCTTCCTTTTGTATCAATATAGGGAACGTCCATCATATGTTTTTTTATCTTATCAACCAATTCAAAATACTCTTCCTTTGAATATTGTTTATTGAAAATGCAATATTGGGCATTTTTTAAACCAACACAACCGAAACAATTTGAGGAATTTTTACATGCCACAGAATACGAAATATCACTACAAGTGATACACATAAAACAAGCAATTTGGTGATAACTACCTCCGTTACCAGTCATCGATTCATATTCTAATTCTCCCCTCAATATCCAGTTACAATCCATAATATCTTTTGCCTCAATAGTTCTATAAGAATAGCTGACATTCTCTGATTTTCTTATATCAAAAGAACGTTTTATATTTTTGGAATTTAAAATCATATCGCCAGTTATACTCTGAGAAGCCTGGATGTTTGCAAACTTATGCAAGGAGTTTTCAATCAGATCTTTAAAACTAGCTTTGTACTTTTCTAAATTAGAAAACTTAGTTAGAGAGACTTCCACCATCTTAGCTTCATAAGTTTCTTTGTTGAGTTTTTGATTTTGAAAATAATAAGATTGATTGCGCAGATTAGATGACATAAAGCAATTTGAACAGTTCGTACAGTCAAATAGAAAATAAGAATCAACACAACTACCTGATTCGTACATGTAGTGAGAATTATAATTTTTCTCTGAATTAACATTCCAAGAACACTGAGACAGCTCCTGAACTGAAAGGCAATCAAAACAATCTTTTGATTTATCAACGTTCTCTGAATAAAATATGTTCTCGGAACTCATGCTAGAAAAAGTTAAATACAAATTTTTACCATCAACTACAGAGTTTGAATAATCACAATTCACTACCGAGCCATAAACCATTTGAGCTACTCTTGGTTGTTTCTGTAATAACTCTTTAAACTGTTCAAAAAAGGATTTACTGAAATCGACTTCTTGAGCATGAGCAAACTGATCCCAATTATCACTAGGGTAGCAAGAAAGGCAATACACGGGAACTCCATCGTCCTTCATGTATGAAACTAATTTTTTTGAACAAAGCCCGCATACACGAGAATATAGCGAACGATTATTCCTCCACATCAACCTTCTTTTAAATCGACACTCCGGACAAAATGTCGGTGGTGGAACTTTTATCTTTTCATAAAACAAAAAGTCTTCTGATTCAACAGTGAAATTATTTTTACAATTTTGACAACTTTTTGTTTCAGGTTTCATTTAGAAAGTTTTTATTCTTCGCTCTTAAATTCAAATAAGTTCACACGAGCGGGGCGGATGACGCGTTCGCCGAGTTTGTAGCCTTGTTGGATGACGACCGCGACTTTGTGGTCATCTTCTTTTTTGTCAGTGTCTACCATCTCTACTGGTTCATGGACTGCTGGGTCGAAAGCCTCGCCTACTACACCTACTGGTTTGACGCCGTATTCTTCGAAAACGCCTTGCATCTGAGCATAGATGTACTCCACGCCCTTCCTCCAGCCTGCGTCTACCTTCTCCCAAGCTTCCTTGTTAGCAAAGGCCATGTTGAAGCTGTCTATCACGCCCAGGAACCTAGTCAGGATGCGTTCGCGCAAAGACTCAGACATCATGGATTTGCGGTCTTCTTCTTGTTTCTTGTAGTTTGTAAATTCAGCCCGCTCTTTCTGCCAACCGGTCAGGTATTCTTCCTTTTCCTTTTTTGCTTGTTTCAAATCAGCGCGGAGTTTCTTTAGAGTCTTTTTCAAGTCCTCCTCCCCATCTTCGTTGTATTCAAATTCGACAACGTCGTCTTCTGATTCAGCAGAATCACCCTGAGCATTATCGAAGGGTTGTTTCTGTGAAAGATCTAATACATTTTGGTTTTTTTCTTGTTTTTCTTCGTCTTGCATGAGGATATCTTAACATAAAAACACCCCTTTTTAAAGGGGTGTTTGAAGAGGAAATATCGTTGATTTTGATAGATTTTGTGGTCAGTGGACGGATGCCCTCCTATTTCCTGCTCGCAAGCTCTCATCGGAAATTTGCTCTTGCACGTAACCGGAGTAAAAGATAATAAATTATCTTTTACTCCACTTTGGTGCCTTACGAGCTTTCTTGAGTCCGAATTTGCGTCGTTCTTTTGCTCTTGGGTCACGCTTTAGGAATCCTAGGTCTTTCAATTCTCCACGTAGTCCTGCGTTTGATAGTACAAGTGCTCGGGATAGTCCGTGACGTACAGCTTCTGACTGAGAGTGCATACCGCCACCGGAAACACGTGCCTCTACTGCCCATTTGGCTGAACTGTCTTCGAGTTTCATGATCGGATCCATGATGAGCGTTCGTTCGTCTTCGGTCTTGAAGTATTCCTTTGCATCTATGCCGTTAACTACGAAAGCGTTCTTGGAAGCCGGTGTTATTCGCACACGAGCAGTTGATGTCTTTCTGCGTCCTACTCCTTCAAAATATTTTTCTTTTTTGTCTGTAGTAGTCATATTTTATTCTTCAACTTTTAAATTTTTCATCATTTCTCGACGTAGTTTGTTGCCTGGTAGCATGTGGTAGACAGAAAGCTTTACTAGTTCAGCAAAACCTTTGGTTTTCACAGTTTCGGAAGCTTTCAAAATACGCAAACCACCTGGGTGACCAGAGTATCGGGTGTGGTAGATCTGTTCTAATTTCTTTGGAGTTATCTTGATCTGACCTGCGTTCAATACTCGTACTGGAAATCCAGAATACGCTTCGCGCTTGTAAGCTGCGGAGTTCTTGCCCATGAGCAAGGTAGATATTTCACTAGCTACACGACCAAGGGTTCGTCCTTTGGCATCTACGGTTAATTCTTTTTTTGCTTCAACTTTTTTCATATTATACAAATTCTATTATCGCGATCTCTGCCCCGTCCGACTTGCGTGGGTTTAATTTAAGTATTCGAGTATATCCACCCTTACGGTCTTTGTAAGCAGGTGTGATAACTTCAAAAAGCTTCTTGGTTTCGCGGGCTTTGTTTCCGAGTCTAGCAGATATCAAACGACGGTTTGAAAGAGTGTCTTTCTTTGCACGAGTCACCATCTTTTCTATGAATGGGCGGAGCTCTTTTGCCTTGGCCAAAGTTGTACGGATTTTACCGCGGATGATCAAGTTAAGAGCCAAAGACTCGAGTAGAGCTTCTCTCTGGTTTTTGCTGCGACCGAATTTTCTTTTGTTACTGTGGTGTCTCATCGTGATTTAATTAATTATTCTTTCAAGCTTAAGCCGAACTTGGTTAGGACTTTCTTTATTTCAGAAATTCCTTTCTCACCAATGCCTTCGACTTCAAGCAAATCTTCTCTCTTCTTACGAGCCAATCCGCCAAGTGTTCGGATGTTAGCTTGTGTTAGAGAATTCAAGGTTCGGGTTGAAAGGTCCAAAGCGTCGATGCGAGTTTTCAGCACGTCGGTCAGGTCTTCTTTGTCTTCCTTTTCTTCTTTGTCATCTTCTGCTTCTTCTTTCTTTGCTTTCTTTGGAGCTACTACTTCTTCTTCGATGTCTGATTCTTTGAAACCTACAACAGCCTTCAACTGCTCGATCATAGTGATGACAGAGTTTGAAAGTGCTTCACGAGGTGTCAGGGTGCCGTCGGTTTCGATAGCGATACGTAGACGGTTGTGGTTGGTATTGTCGCCAACACGCATGTTTTCAACTTCGTAGGATACTCGTCTGATAGGGGTAAAGATAGCATCCACAGCAATAGTGCCAATGTCTACTTTTTCTTTTTGCATCATTTCTTTGGAAATGAAACCTAGACCTCGCTCTATGCGAAGTTCAATATTCAAATTTATCTTGCCAGTTACTTCGGCGATGTATGATTCAGGATTCAAAACTTCAACCTGACCAGTAGCTTCGATGTCAGCTGCGGTTACTACTTTTGGTCCTTTTACAGACAAAGTCACAGTTTGTGGCTCGTCGGTTAGGAGCTTGAAACGAACTTTCTTTAAGTTCAAAATCATAATAATGACGTCTTCTTTGACGCCTTCCATAGTCTGGAACTCGTGAGAAACACCTTCGATCTTTATAGAAACAACACTAGCGCCTGGAATTGAGGATAGGATAATGCGGCGAAGGCTGTTACCGAGCGTGTGTCCGTAGCCAGGATACAATCCATCGATTTCAAATACTCCCTTATTACCTTCTTCGGTTACAACTCTTGGTTTTGAAGGCAAAATTATTTTATAGTCAGGCATGTTATATAAAAATTTATCTAATAATGTTTCGCTTTCGCGAAAATAAAAAATTAATTAAACCAACTTAACGACTGTAGAACTCAAACACAGCGTTCAGGTCTAGGAATGTATCTACTTGTTTCGGCTTTGCGGTTACTTTTCCTTCCATCTTATTTACATCGAAATTCACCCATGCAGGAGCCGTGTAGTCTTTCAATTTTTCTGCCAAAGTTGTAAATGTCTTTTTGCTCTTTGAACCTTCGCGGACGGTAACAGTGTCCCCGATCTTGAGTGCGTATGAAGGTACGGTTACTTTCTTGCCGTGGACGATGAAGTGTCCATGGGAAACCATCTGTCTAGCTTCACGACGAGAACAAGCTATACCCATGCGGTAAACTACGTTGTCGAGTCTGAGCTCTAGACTTTCGTAGAATTTCTCTACTGCGCCTGCGCCTTTGTTCTGAGATGCTTTTTTAACATAGTTAGAAAGTTGCTTTTCGGTTATACCATAAGAGAATCGAACTTTCTGCTTTTCAAGAAGCTGAGTACCGAATTCAGAAAGTGCCTTTGGGCGCTTGGTAGGACGGACATTACTAACAGAAGCAGAAAACTTTGGAGTTTGACATTTGTCATAAACTCCGGCACCCAATCTCTTTCCAACTTTATACTTTGGTTTCTTAATCATATTTTTTCAAAAATTATACTCGTCGCGGTTTCTTTGGCTTTGGACCGTTGTGTGGTACTGGAGTTACGTCTTTGATAGAAGTAAGTTCAACACCGTGTGCCATAAATGCACGCACTGCTGGTTCGCGACCAGAACCAACACCTTTAATAACAACGTCAGCTTCTTTTACTCCGAGGGTCTGAGCCTTGTCTCCGATGATGTCTCCAACCTTGGAAGCAGCGAAAGGTGTACCCTTCTTTGCTCCTTTGAATCCGAGTGAACCAGATGAAGACCAGAACAATGTGTTACCTGATTTATCAGAGAAAGTAACTTTGGTATTGTTGAAAGTAGCTTCAACGGAAAGAATACCGGCGGTAATTTTCTTTTTACCAGCTTTTCCTTTGGTGACTTTGGTTTCAGTAGCCTCAGCTCCTTCCACCACCTTTTCTTCTTCTTTTTCGTTAACTTTTGTTTTTGGCATATTGTTTTATGTCTTACTTTCCTTGCGACGTCCTGAGGCCATAGTCTTTCGAACGTTGCCACGAACAGTACGGGAATTGGTCTTCGTACGTTGTCCGCGAACTGGCAGACGCTTCATATGACGAGTACCGCGATAACTTTTAATATCCTTCAGTCTCTTGATGTTGGCTGAAATTTCTCTTTTTAGGTTTCCCTCGGTGC
>DATDUL010000074.1:0-8384 GCA_036517715.1 Minisyncoccota bacterium | reverse complement strand
CATCCACAACGCCAAAGCCGACAAAGACAAAATTCGCGTGGTATTACAAAACTTGATTGAAAACTCTATCAAATACAGTGACATGCACGGCAAAGTATTCATAACCCTAAAAGAGCTCGACGATATGATGCAGGTTTCGGTCAAAGACACCGGAGTCGGCATTTCAGATGAAGGCCGTAGCAAAATCTTCCAGAAATTCTACCGCGACCCCGAAGCAGAAAAGAAAGAAGTCGTGGGTTCTGGTATCGGCCTTTTCACCAGCAAGAAAATAATAGCCGAACACGGTGGCCAAATATGGTTCGAAAGCGGTCCGGGCGAAGGTACGACGTTTTTCTTTACTTTGCCGATTAACAAATAACGATTTGCACTCAATTTTATAACTAGTATAATTACCATATGGCAAAAACAATACTTGTAGTTGAAGACGACAACTTCCTGTCTGGTTTGGAAGGTAAAAAATTAAAAGAGAAAGGTTACGAAGTCCTAATAGCTGGAAATAGCGACGAGGCCTTCAAAGCAATAGCAGATGCCAAAGGCGCAGTAGATTTGGTCTTGCTTGACCTTATGCTCCCTGGCGTTGATGGTTTTGAAATACTAAAGAACATCCGAAAAGACGAGGTTATCGGCAAGGTCCCAGTTATCGTATTCTCTAACCTCTACGAAGAAAAAGACGTAAAAGAAGCAAACCATTTGGGCATATCCAACTTCATGGTTAAATCCAACTTCACTCTGGACGAACTGATCGAGAAAATAAAAATGTTGATTGGTTAATATGGCTCACGCAATACTCATAATTGAAGACGACAACTTCCTCCAGGGCCTCGAGGCTAAGAAAATGAAGAAGGAGGGATACGATGTGTACACTGCCGGAAACAGTGTCGAGGCTTTTCGTATTATCGACAAAAAGATAAAAATAGACATGATTCTGCTTGACCTCATGCTTCCAGATATAGATGGTTTTGAAATCTTGCGCAAGATACGGGCAACTCCGGACATTTCATCCACTCCAGTCATCGTCTTCTCCAACCTCTCCGAAGAAAAGGACATCGAAAAAGCGAAACAACTCGGCATCAGCGAATTCATGGTTAAATCCAATTTCACTCTGGACCAACTCGCCGATGAAGTCAAAGCAATCTTAGGCTAAAATGAAATTAGCAGATAAACTAGTAACCCACTTTCGTATGGACGAAAGTACAAAAAAGGCACTTGCACGTCTCGGCCTTTTTTCTGTGGCGGATTTGCTGTTCTATTTCCCAGTGCGCTACAGCGACATAAGCCAAGTCAAAAAAATAACGGATCTTGTAGCAGGCGAAACCAACACCGTGTTCGGTAAAGTCTCCGGACTGAAAAGCAAGAAAGCTTGGAAGTCCAAGATACCCATGACCGAGGGATACATCGAGGACATCAGTGGCAAAATAAAGATCATTTGGTTCAACCAAGCCTACCTAGCCAAGATGCTCAAAAACGGTGAGGTGGTCAAAATGACTGGCCGAGTTACCGAAAGTAAAAGTGGCGTATACCTGGCCAATCCAGAATTTGAACGCACTGCAGGGTCGGCCATAGACGTACATGATTCGCTGTTCGACACTGGTGGTGGTGCTACCGGACTGTCCTACCCTGTATACCACGAAAGTCGCGGTGTTACTTCCCGCTTTATCTACCACGCAATAGAGAAAATTCTCAAAGATAAAACACTGGATGAAGTAGAAGACTATATACCCAAAGAAATTTTAAATAAATACAACCTT
Organism: Minisyncoccota bacterium; assembly: GCA_036517715.1. Taxonomy (GTDB): domain Bacteria; phylum Patescibacteriota; class Minisyncoccia; order Phycocordibacterales; family UBA9973; genus UBA9973. The sequence goes on along the minus strand of DATDUL010000074.1, from coordinate 6,636 downwards.
CCCTCCATCGGCACAGCCTTGGTTTGGATTCATCGACCACGCAAAGAGTCTGACGCCCTTGCCGCGCGGAAACGTTTTGCATTTGAAGAAGTTTTCGTTATTCAACTCGGTCGCCAGATGGACAAACATGAATACAGTAAATACAAGAGTTTCAAAATAAATGATTCGGATGTAGCTGAGTTTCTGGGTCGCTTCCCTTTTCGACCAACAGAATCCCAAACCAAATCAATCGAAACAATTCTCTCTGACATGAAGCGTAACCAACCCATGTCTCGACTACTCGAAGGTGACGTAGGCTCGGGTAAAACCCTGGTAGCTGCGGCTGCGGCCTTTGCTACTGTTTCTACTCGTCCAAACAACCAGAGCTTTGGAAACTTGCAGGTGGCATATATGACTCCGACTGAAATACTTGCTACCCAGCAGTTCGAATCTTTCATTAAATATTTTGAACACCTAGGTCTCAACGTCGGACTTCTCACCGGTTCTGGTTGTCGCAAATTCCCTTCCAAAATAAATCCGAAATCTTGGACCGACATATCCCGCGCCCAGCTTTTGAAATGGGTGGCGAATGGAGAGATTCCAATACTCATCGGCACCCATGCCCTGATCCAGAAAACTGTTAAGTTTAAAAACCTGGCTCTGGTAGTGATAGATGAACAACATAGATTTGGCACAGCTCAGAGGCGAAAACTGGTTCGCAAAGACAACGTTGCACCACATCTATTATCCATGACCGCCACCCCCATCCCCCGGACACTCGCGCTCACCATTTATGGAGACCTGGATTTATCTTTACTTTCCGAAATGCCGAGCGGTCGCAAACCCATCATTACCGAAATAGTTACTCCGGATAAACGCGAAGACACTTATGAAAAAATAAAATCCGAACTCGAATCCGGCAGGCAACTCTACATCATCTGTCCTCGCATTGCCGACGATGAAGAATCCAATATGGAAATGAAATCCGTTACTACTGAAGCCAAAAGGTTGAAAAAAGAAGTTTTCCAAAAATACGAGATAGGCATCCTGCACAGCAAAATGTCGAAACAGAAAAAAGAAGAGGTTATGGAACAATTTGCAAAACACGAGCTAGATATATTGGTAGCCACCTCGGTGGTGGAAGTTGGAGTGAATGTACCCAACGCTACCAACATCATCATCGAAGGGGCCGAGAGGTTTGGGCTAGCTCAACTACACCAGCTCCGTGGCCGAGTAGTCCGTAGTAACCATCAGGCGTATTGTTATGTATTTGCTAATGCAAAAAGTACAAAGACCTTAGATAGATTGAAGGCTCTGAAAACCGCAAAGAATGGTTTTGAATTAGCAGAATTAGATTTATCTCTGCGCGGTGCGGGCGAACTGGGCGGTACTAAACAATGGGGTATTTCCGACCTGGGAATGGAAGCTATCAAAAACATAAAAATGGTTGAAGCCGCCCGCACCGAAGCCACCCAAATGATTGCCGAAGATCCAGTACTTCAAAAGTATCCCCTTCTAGCTGCGAAGGTAAAACAAAAAACTACTGATTTCCATTTTGAGTAGTTTTGTAGTATAAATGTACTATCCTCTTTCCACCCTTAGCTCAGTTGGTTAGAGCACAGAGCTTATACCTCTGGGGTCCTTGGTTCGAATCCAAGAGGGTGGACAATAAAAGAAAAAAGCCGAGATTACTCGGCTTTTTTCTTTGGCAATATTCCGTGAGCAATTATGATCTTTTCGTATTCGTCTTGTTCTAGAGTTTCTACTTCTATCAACTTATCGGCTATGGCATCGAGGGCTTTGCGGTTTTCATTCAAAACTTTTTCTGCAGAACGTAGTCCTCCTTGGATAATCTTTGAAACTTCAGCATCCACCTTCTCAGCTAGAGCTTCAGAAAATTCCTTGCTGGTTCCATCTGACCATGGGTTTTTAGTACCTTCGACTAGAGCCACTGGGCCGATGACATCCGACATGCCCCAGCGGGTCACCATGGCGCGAGCGAGGTTGGATGAAACTTGTAAGTCTGACGACGGGCCAGTAGTCACATCGCCGAAAATCATTTGTTCTGCTACGTAGCCACCGAGTGACATGGCTATGTCGTCTAGGAATTCTTTCTTGGATTGAAGTTTGCGATCTTCGAGTGGAAGCTTCAGCGTATACCCCCCAGCTGAACCTCGGGCTACTATGGAAACCTTGTGCACAGGATCTGCATACGGCAAAACAGAAGCAACCAACGCGTGTCCGGCTTCGTGGTAAGCGGTGATTTTCTTTTCTGTTTCGGATAGCAAATGACTTTTGCGTTCAGGACCGAGCATTACCTTTTCGATTGCTCGGATGAGGTCAAACTGCGAAACTTTCTTCCTGTTCTCGCGAGCTGCCAATATCGCACCTTCGTTCATCACCGAATACAAATCTGCACCAGAGAATCCAGGAGTACGCTCTGCAATTAATTTCAAATTAATATCTTCGGCTAGTGGCTTTTTTAATGCATGAATTCCAAGTATAGCTTCTCGATCAGCACGGTCTGGTAAATCAAGTATCACCTTGCGGTCGAAGCGTCCTGGACGGATGAGAGCCGGGTCGAGCACGTCCGGCCTGTTGGTAGCTGCCATGACTATGACTTTGTCATTTGGCTCGAAGCCATCCATCTCTACCAAGATCTGGTTTAGGGTTTGTTCCCTTTCATCGTTTCCTCCTCCAAAGCCTCCACCGCGGGTTCGGCCGATGGCGTCTATTTCATCTACGAATATTATTGCCGGAGCTGCACGCTTGGCCATTTTGAAAAGGTCGCGGACACGGGATGCACCGACACCTACGAACATCTCTACGAATTCAGAACCGGACAAATGGAAGAATGGTACTGACGCTTCCCCTGCTACAGCTCGTGCAAGCAATGTTTTACCAGTACCTGGACCACCAGTGAGTATCACACCTTTTGGAATCCGCGCTCCTATATCTAGGAATTTTTTTGGACTCTTTAGAAAGTCTACGATTTCTTTCAATTCTTCTTTGGCTTCCTTGCAACCTGCTACGTCTTTGAAGGTAACTTTATTATTTTTGTCATTCGGGTCGGTGATGCGAGCTTTGGATTGGCCGAAGGTAAATGCCTGCATGCCTGCGCCCTTAACTGAACGGGACAAATACCAAAAGAAAAATATGATGAAAAGTATAGGCAAAGCAAAAGGTAAAATACTACCTAGCCAGTAACCAAAACCAGATTCATTTTTTATTTCAATTTTTACTTTTCCTAGTTCTTCTTTGGTAGCACCGTAATTAGCAAGCGTTTCGGATAGTGATGCTTCGGGTTCTTTTTTGGATTCTTTGATGGATCCGTTGGTGAAGGTAACCGATAGTTTCTCCCCTTCAACCAAGATATCCTGCACTTCCCCGCGAGTAACGCTTTGAGCTACTTCGGAGATAGGTACTAGAGCTTGTTTTTTCTCGCCACCACTTGAGAGCGCTAAGTAAAGACCGGTCAATATCATGAAAATGAAAATAGTCGAGGCAATACTGCCGAAAAACTTCGGTTCTTTGCCCTTCTTCTTACCAGGGCTTCCTTTCCCTTTTTCTTCGTCTTTATTCAAGAAATTCATTTGCATCAAGCAATGATAGCATAAAAAAGGTAAAAATTAAAAGCCTGGCCTAAATTGTAGGCCAGGACATTTAACACTAATTAACACTGATGAAAATTTTTACTCAATTCTTTTTCCTACGACTTTGCAGTCACCCCACACAATCGCAATTGTAAGAGTTTTGTAGCCACTTAGATCTGAAGTGTTTTTCCCAATTTCTGCTGCATCAAAAAATTCTTTAGATACTGGCAGCTCAAAATCGGAGTGATACGCTAACAGCTCTAAATTTTTCCGCAGTGTCACCTCGAACTTAACGATGTAAACCGGGGCCCTGCCCTCTTGATATATCGAAAGTTCCTTTTCTTTTGCGATAATTGATTCAGTAAGGGAATTTTTTTGTTCCGTTAAAGATTCAACCTCTGCCGATAAAGAGCCTTTCGTTTCTGCGAGTTCGGTGTTTTTCTCTTTGAGAACTTTGTTTTGTTGAATAAGTTCTTTGTTTTTTTCCTCCGGAGAGCAACAAAGAAAACAAAAAGAGAGAAAACACAGGAGAAATGCTAACTGTTTCATTGAAAATGAATTTTTATGGTGAACGATAGGTTTTGCATAAACTAACATAAATTAAGGTAAATGTCAAGTGTTTTTCTGTCGAATTACCATGTACTATTTGTGATATGGCGACATATGCTGAAAATAAAAGAGCTAGATTTGATTACGAAATACAGGAGGAATACGAATGCGGTATCGAACTTTTGGGCACCGAGGTCAAAGCCGTCCGGAATGGCAAAGTCTCCCTCTTGGGGTCTTTCGTCATTATCCGAGGAGGTGAAGCTTTTCTGATAAATGCGAATGTTCAACCCTATCAGGAAGCCAATGCGCCAAAGGATTATGATCCACTTCGAAATCGCAAACTGCTTTTGACTAAAAAAGAAATCCGGGAATTAGCTGACACCGAGAAAAACAAAAGTTTGACGATAGTGCCTATTTCGTTGTATAGTAAAAACCGCAAAATCAAAATGGATATTGCGGTGGCTCGCGGTAAAAAGAAGTTCGACAAACGCGAGACTATCAAGAAGCGTGAAACAGACATAGAACTGCGCCGTCAGTATAAGAGGTAGAACATTGAGAAAAAAATATGGGACTGCAAGGCATAGACAGTAAGCCGTCGTGCTAGCAATGCATGTCGAGCTGGGTGAACTCGTAAAAAGCACCCAAAAGCCTAATTGCAAAATTAGCATCTAAAGTTTCTCCATACTTCAGTATGAAGAACTTTACTCCAGCGTACGCTTTAGCGTAACTGGCGTCTTCTCCATCGACTTCCGATGCATGGATGAAGGTGTAATATTATCGGAATAAGCCCCGACACGGCTCGTCGTCGGGGACGAAAATTTAGAGCTCGACCGAAAGGTATTTTGTTCGTTTAATAATCTTTTGGTTTAAACATTTAAACCAACTACACATGTAGATTTGCTGGCGCACCCTTTCTGCACGGGGATTCAATTTCCCCCAGTTCCACAGTGAAAAATAAAGTCCCTTAACGGGGGTTTATTTTTTGCTGCTGGCAATGACCTCTACCTATTGACTTTTACATCAAAGTATGCTACTATATGTGAATTAAGGCTCTTTCAAAAAAGTGTGAATCAGGTCATTGGACGTTGTTCCAGTGCCCAACGACTTGATTCTCACAACATTCATTTTTTCAACCAACCACACACGATTATGAAGAAGTACCTTTTTTCACCGCTCGGCCTTACTGGCATTTTATTTTCCTTTTGTTTTGCCTTCGCATGCACCGACCCGGTTATGACCACCGAAGCTACCAAAACCGCTGCATCTGCGGAAAAAAACACTACGCCGGAAACACAAAAACTGACCCCGGTCCAAATCGGCCTTACGAAGCCCTTAAACACCAAAACCGCCTACCCGCAATGCGACGGCGGGGAGTGTGAGGATTTCATTTTCATCATTGGCGTACAGATCCCGGACGCGCCGACCCAAAACCTGGAATATCGCGCGGACACTTACGCCGTTGAAAAAGGCCAGGCGGCCAAAAACCCCAGCCTTATCCGTGCCAAGGAAGTTTACAAGATCCTATCCGGCGCAAAAATGGAAGAACTGGAAATTCACGTATTTAAAGGTAAAATCCAGCAGATATGGCTTAAGGAAGTGTGGGCCGGTGAAGGGCAATACTACCAACCCGCCAACCTCCTCTGGACAAAGACCCCGGTGGATAAGTGATGAATTGAAATGAATGGCATCGTTTGAAATACGCCGCCAATGAAGAGTCGCTGACCTTCGTTGGCGGCTTTTCTGTTTCAATTAAAAATAAAGTATTTGACTCCCCCTCCAAAAAGCTTAGAATTAACTTATGAAACCCATTGAAGAACTGACGAAAGATGTTTTGAAAGATATTAAACTAGTTGTTTTCGACGTTGACGGTGTATTGGTACACCGTGGAACGAATATAAAACAAAGGAACAATACGACTACACTGGAAACCAAACACATAGGCCCAGAGGAAATAGAGCAAATCAAAAAACTGCATGAACTTGGATTCCTGATAAACATCAATTCCGGACGTGGACTGTACATGCTCCAAGACATTTTCCGCGACATACTTCCCTTCACCAGCCTGACTTATGAAAACGGCAGTGCTACCTGGCACAAAGGAGAAATAATCCAACACGTAAATAGTTTCGAATATCTGAAAGATGTTTTCCTGAAACTCCGAGGTATCGAGGAACACTACGAAGAAGTAAAAGGCTTCGAACCCAAAGAATTCATCATCACCATCCACTGTGACAAACGAGTCACCGAGATCGAGGAAATAGTCGGCGCTTATGACAACCTATACAGCATCTGGAACGGCGAAGCTTACGACATAGGAGTAAAAGACATCCAAAACAAGGCTATAGGACTCAACACATTCACCAAACACCTAGGATTTACCAAGGACCAGGTACTGGCTATTGGGGACAATTTGAACGATAAAGAGATGATAGACGCAGCTGGAGTGTCGGTATCTGCCGACCAGACCCGAGTCGAAGGTGACTATTTCGTCCCCCTACTGTCTGACCGCCTCCCC
>DATDUL010000073.1:0-6866 GCA_036517715.1 Minisyncoccota bacterium | reverse complement strand
GCCGCCACATCCAGAGCGAATTTTGTTTTGTGTTCTATGCCCAGATTAGAGACAGCTTCGCGTAGATAAACCAGCGGTTCACGTATATCACTAACTATTGGTGCCAGGCCACCCTCGTCTCCTTTCGGTGGAAGTGAACCTTTTTTCTTTTGGATAATATTAACTAACTCCCCCTGAACTTTCTCTCCTAGCTCTATGGCTTCTGACGCATCTCTCGTATCTATTACTATGTGGTATTCCTGAAAAGCTAGGCCGTTTTTAGCATGCCGACCGCCGTTGATGAGATTCATAAAAAGATACGGGGCTTTTTGAGCACCCTCCGTTTTTGAAAGTCTTTGCAAGTGTACATAAAGAGGCACACCGGCAACCATAGCTGCTGTTTTAGCAACCGCTACAGATACACCGAGCATGGCATTGGCACCCAAGTTGCTTTTGTTTGGAGTACCGTCGAGTTTTATCATGGTTTCATCTACTGCCTGCTGATCAGTAATATCCATACCTGCCAAAGCCGGTGCAATAATGCTATGCACGTTGTCTATGGCCCGACTGACATGCCCGTCTGGATCGCGCAACTCACAGGCTTCGTGGGAACCAGTGGAAGCGCCTGAAGGCACAGAGAAACTGCCGGAGGTATCGCCTGAAAAAACCGTCACCGAAATAGTCGGGTTACCCCGTGAGTCTAAAATTTCTTTGGCTTCTATTTTATCAATTTTATTATTCATGTTCTTTGTCCCTAGTAAGCAATATCATCAAGTCAGAAACATTGGCGTGGGTAGAACCAGTCAATATCGAGTCCCCACTTTGAGCAAAAGGAGAATAAGCATCGAATGATTCCAGACCCTTTTTTATATCCAAGTTTAGTTTTTCAAATTTACCTATGGTGACCCGGTCGGCAATGGCTCCACATACGTCACTGTTATCCATACCATCAGAAGCAAAAGAAACGAAAACACTATGATCATTTATTTCAGAGTTTTTTATATCTATGGCTTTTAAACCCATGTACAGATTGCGCCCACCCTTGCCACCACTTTTTGTAACTTCGAGCTTTGGTTCACCGGCAGCTAGTACTACGGTGTTGTCTTCTTTGGCGGAAAATATATTTTCGATTGCGGTACTAACTTCATCGTATATCTCAGTGGAAATTACTTTTACATTAAAACCAAGTTCACAAGACTTTTCTGCCATCGCATTCACCGCAACTTCATTTGAAACTAATACAAAGTTATGAACTTTTTCAAAGTACTTGTCTTCTTTGGGTGTTTCCATTAATTCAAATTCACCTAGGTTGTGCTTGGTGATGATGTTTTGAGCATCCGCAACGGTACTGGCATCTTTGTAGGTTGGGCCAGAAGCAACATTTTCAAAGTTATTTCCTGCTATGTCAGAAAAAATAAGTGCAATGACTGTCGCAGGATAAGCAATTTTAGCAAGTCCACCACCCTTAAGTAATGAAAGGTGTTTTCGAACTGTGTTTATTTCGATAATTGTTTGACCTGACTTTAAAAAGGAATCATATAGCACTTGACCTTGTGTGCATTCGCTATCTGGGTAACACAAAAGCGCTGAACCACCTCCAGAAACTATGGCTACCAGCAAGTCATCTTCATTCGACTTTTCTGCAATTTCATATATTCTCCTGCTGGCAAAAAAGTTTTCTTCCGAAGGGCGTGGATGAGTACCAGCATATATGTCAACATAATCACATTCAGATTTGTGCAGTCCAATTATCGCACCTTCTTTGATTTTATCTCCTAAAACTTTCTCTAACGCCACCGCAGCTCGTGCGGAGGCCTTGCCGAAACCGACAACCTTAATCCTTTTATACTTGGATAGGTCAAAAACCTGGCCTTCAATAGTCAGATTGTTACCTTCGAGTTTGATAGCATTTCTAACGGCTCGTTCGGTGTTGATAGCTTCCAAACCTGCCTCGATTATCTCAAGTGCTAGTTTCCTATTATCGCTCGTTGCGAGCTCGGCAAAATTTTTTATTAGTTTAGTTTCAGTCATACAAATGTGTGGGCTATTGTCCAGCCGAAGAAACTATTTCAGTAAGTTGATAGGGGCTTTGTTGATGAAACCTTGAATGTTGTCTACCGTGGTTTTGATTATCTCACCCTCGGCTTCTTTGGAATAGAAAGCTATGTGTGGAGTCACCACAACGTTCGGCAAATCTATCAGCACATGGTCTTCAAATAAAGTTTTGTAGTTACTGATGTGGTCGCTCTTCATCGGGTCAGCCAAAATTTCCATTTCTTCTTTGAGTTGTCTTTCTCCCTCAAGAACGTCGAGTCCCGCCCCAGCCACGATGCCTTCGTTCAGCGCCCAAACCAAGGCGTCTGTATCAATGAGCTCGCCTCGGGCAGTGTTTATCAAATAAACACCTTTTTTCATAATTGAAAACTTTTCTTTATTTATCAAGTGGTGGTTTTCTGGGGTATAAGGTGCGTGTAGAGTCAAAACATCGGAGTTTTGCAAAACAGCGTCTAGAGTATCGTATTTGAAACCTTTCGAAGTAGCATAAGCTTCATCCGGATGTAAATCATAAGCCAAAACTTGCATGCCGAAACCTTTGGCAATGTCGATTACATTTTTACCAATACGGCCGGTACCGATAACTCCAAGGGTTTTACCAAATAAATCAAAACCTCTGAACGGAAATATATCGAAACTAGCTTCTTCTCGTAGTTGTTCATTGGCGGTGTACACCTTGCGAGACAGGTTGAGCAAAAGCGCAAAAGCGAACTCTGCAACAGTATGGGAACCGTAGCCTGGTACGTTGGAAACTGCTATACCTTTCTCTGTTGCGTATTTAACATCAACGTGATCAAAACCAGTAGAACGGGTAGCGATAAACTTTAAACTTGGTAGCTTGTCGATAATACTCTGACTAACAACTGAGTTAACGAATACTGAAAGCGCGTCTGCTCCTTCCGCTAAACTGACATTATCCTCGTCTAATTTTTCTATTGAAAAAACTGTTTCGACTCCAGCAAAAGAATCCCTAAATGCACTCTGTTCCGATTCGGGAACTTCAAAAAAAATGATTTTCATGCCCCTATTATAACACCTGCTCACTAGTCAAACAAATCCATAAAATAGTCGAAAAAACCGGTTTTCGCTGGTTGTTCTGGGTTTTCTTTGCTCGTGTCTTCAACTACGATGATCACTTTTTCACCTGGTTTGCCTAGGCCATAATTCTCCCGGAAAACCCTCTCTTTACCTAGGTCGGTATTGAGCTCGCCGATGTCACTTTCGAGCTTTGCTTTACGCTCCTTTAGCTCTGAGATCTTTTCTTCTGCGATTTTCCTGTTCTGATAAGCGTCTTTGGCTTTGTTGGCAAAGTCTATAATCCCAACGGCAAATAGCACTAAAATAACAAAAAACAACACCAAAACTGGCAGGGAGTACAAAACACCGTTTTTACTTTTTCTTTGAAAATCTTTCACTTTATGTTATTATAGCCCATATGCTTTTTAATCAGAAGAACCGAAAAAAGATACAGACCGCATGGGCAGTTTTGTCTGCACTCATAATTTTGAGTATGATTTTGCTCTACGCTCCTGTACTCTGGCAAAACTAGTTATTACTCTACACCAGAACGCATCATCTTCAGGAACACATCCTGAGGGATGTTTACCTTTCCGCGTTCTTTCATTTTCTTCTTACCTTTCTTTTGTTTCTCCCAAAGTTTCTTCTTTCTAGTTATATCGCCACCATAGAGGTATCCGGTAACATCTTTGCGGTATGCTTGTACCGTCCGAGAGGAAACAATACGTCCGAGGGCTTTGCCTTGTATCTTCATGACAAAGAGTTGCCTTGGCAGGATTTCATGCAACTTTTCTACTGCCTTTTCGGCTTCTTCGTCAGCCTTGCGTCTGGAAACTACCCGCGAGAAAGCTGGGATGATTTCGTCGGCTACGAGTATGTCGAGTCTAGTGACGTTTGCATCCCGCATTTCACCGATTTCGTATGAGATAGAAGCATAACCCGAAGAAACGCTTTTGAGTTCATCAAAGAAATTCCGCATGAGTTCACGCAGTGGCATGGTTACAAAAAGCTCGGAACGATGTTCGCCGAAACTATGTGTTTCCCCTAGTTCTGCTTCGTGATCGAAAAGTATTTGCATTACTCCACCCATGTATTCCCCTGGTACAATGATTTTTATATTCACCCACGGCTCAACGACAGAAGCGATGTTACCATCATCAGGGAAAAAGTATGGAGAATAAATCTTTTGCTGTTTGCCATTTTTCAGTGTCACTTCGTAAGTAATCGATGGAGTGGTGATGACGAGCTCCAGGTTAAATTCGCGTCTCAACCTTTCAGTAATTATCTCCAAATGGAGCATGCCCAAAAACCCAGAACGGAAACCGCGCCCGAGCGATCCGCTTGATTCTTCTTCATAAGAAAAAGATGAGTCGGATAGTTTTAGTTTATCCAGTGCCAGTTTTAACTCTAGGAAATCATCTGCATCTTCTGGGAAAATCGAAGCCCAGACTATCGGTACTGGTTTCATATAACCAGGTAGCGCTGGTAGCTGGTTGTTGCTTTTGACTATGGTGTCACCGACGGAGGCGATGCCGGGCTTTTTGATACCGGTCACAATGTAGCCGGTTTCTCCTGCCTCTAAGTATTCTTTGGGTGTTTCCTCGGGAGAGAAAACTCCGACTTCAAGTGCAGTGAATTTTTCTTTGGAAACTGCGAAAAGCAGGGTGTCCCCTTTGCGTACCTTGCCGTCTAAAATTCTAATAAAAACAATTACTCCTTTGTGGTTTGAATATTTAAAATCGAAAACAAGGGCTCGCAAGTCGTTATCGTTCTCGTAAGTTTTCTGTGGTGGTGGCACCAGTCTAATGACCTCTTTGAGTAAATCCTCTACTCCCTCACCGGTTTTTCCTGAGACAAGCAATATTTCTTCTAACTCGCATCCGAGCAGGTTTACAACTTCTTCTTTTACTTCTTCGACTCTAGCCAGCGGGGAATCAATTTTTGAAAGTACGGGAATAATTTTGAGTCCACCTTCCCTGGCCATGTTGAGTGTGGTTAATGTCTGAGCCTGCACTCCCTGGGTCGAATCAACCAGCAGAATAGAACCCTCGACGGCTTTGAGTGCGCGAGAAACTTCATAAGAGAAGTCTATGTGCCCTGGGGTGTCGATAAGGTTTAAAATGTACTTTTGCCCTTCTAGAGAATATTCCATACGCACGGGCTGCATTTTGATAGTGATTCCCCGCTCGCGCTCAAGCTCCATCGAATCCAGCACCTGATCCCGCATTTTGCGAGCCTCGATGGTATGCGTGATTTCGAGCATGCGGTCAGCCAAGGTAGATTTACCGTGGTCGATGTGGGCTATGATTGAAAAGTTACGAATGTGTTTTAAATCCATATATTCTTTCTATTCTTCTAAAAATCCACCGGTCTGGCGATTCCATAAATTTGCATAAAAGCCATTTTTAGCTAGCAATTCTTTATGTGTCCCTTCCTCGACTATACTACCCTTATCGAGCACAATGATTCTATCCATTTTTTGTATTGTAGATAATCTATGAGCTATCACCAGAGTGGTCTTATCCTTCATTAATTCTCCGAAGGCTTCCTGTATGTAGGATTCACTAATACTATCCAGCGAACTAGTCGCTTCGTCGAGGATTAGTATCGGCGCTGGCTTCAGCATAGCTCGGGCAATAGCAACCCTTTGTCGCTCACCACCAGAGAGCTTTACCCCACGCTCACCAACCAAAGTGTCATACCCGGATGGAAGCTTAGAAATAAAATCGTGGGCATGAGCTTTCTTGGCTGCGTCGAATATTTCCTCGTCAGTAGCGTTGTTTTTAGAGTAACTTATATTTTCTTTAATAGAACGATGGAAGAGTATTGGCTCCTGAGGAACATAGGAAATTGACCTTCTCAAGTCATCTTGGGTAATGTTGGCTATATTCTGCCCATCAAATAAAATCTCGCCTCGATCTACATCGACAAAACGCATAATTAATTTGGTTATCGTAGATTTACCACTACCAGAGTGGCCTACCAAACCAACCCTCTCACCAGATTTTATTTTAAAATTAAAATCTGAAAGCACCTCTACGTTATTGTTGTATCCAAAGTAAATATTTTTAAACTCAATCATACCTTCTTTAATTCTTGATTGCTCGGGATTTTCAGGGTCTTTAACCTCAACCTCTGTTTCCAAAATATCAACCATTTCTTTACCATTAGTAGAAGCTTCCATGAAATCCGTCAAACCAGAAGAAAGGTCCCAAACACGACCTGTAATGTTGTGAAGGTAAGCATAAATCATCACAAAAACACCTATTGTGATTTCTCCATCTCTCCAAAAACCAATAGCCGAATAAATAACCAAAGCTTCAAAAAGAAACATTGTTAAAGACTGAAAGGCGTGTCGTCCAATAGTAAACCTCCAAGCTCGATACATGCGTTCCTTTAGAAAAAGTGTGATACTTTGAAAATGAGAAAATTCTTTATCGAAAGCAGAGAAAGTTTTGATATTTGACATGTTAGTTATCGAGTCTGCCAGAACTCCAGTGATTTTAGTATCTGCTTCTGCTCTTTCTAGATCTATTTTTATCTTTGCTCTAACAAAAAACACAATAATTACGGAATACAAGATACACCAACCCAAAAAGTAAAAAGCTAGCGTTCTCGATTCGAAAGAAAGCGCGATCACCGAAGCAGCAATCAAAGAAATAGTTGGCCAAAAATTAAAAACAGCGATTCCGGTCATACGATCAAATGAGCCGACAAAACGTTTGGTCTTGGCTACCAGACTACCCGTAAAGGTGTCATTATAAAAGTTGTATGAGTGCAAACAAATCTTTTTAAAACAAAAATCATACATTTCT
>DATDUL010000072.1:0-10557 GCA_036517715.1 Minisyncoccota bacterium | reverse complement strand
AACCTCCGAGTCAGAACCGTTGTATTTCACACCTGAGTCAGCAAGCATTTTTTGGATAGTACCGTCTTCGCCCATACCACCATGCAGTCCGATGAACACGAACTTGGATTCTTTTATAAAATTCGCGAGGGTGGTTTTTTTCGGTACAAAAAATGGCTCAGAATATTCAGCTGGTTCTAGTTTCAACTCTTCCAATACCACATTTACCAGTTTAGCAATTCTGCCTTGGCTCTTCTCTGCATTCTTGGCATTTTCTATTATTTCTTCTACCGTATGATTGAGTATCAGAGAATACGGCAGTTCCCAAACATTGTTATCAAAGTCGAGCAAGAACGGCTTCGACTCGTAAACGTCCGACTTTCGTAGCTTGAGCCATACGTTGGTGCCACTCATGAGGGAAACTTGTCGCTCGGAAGTCTTGCCCCCGAATATCACAGAAACTGGTTTTTTCTTTACATTGCTACTTTTCTTCACTTCCTCTGGAAAATTTATTTTCTGTCTTTTGCAAGAATTCTTTACAATATACTTGAGCAGATCTCCGTGACTCATGCCGATACGTGATGCTTGTTGAAACAAGAAGCTGTTTTGCTCCATACCAGAGATGGTGTTGAAGTCTGAAAAATGAATCTCGCTGTCATTTATAATCCAACCATCGAAACGGGCGAAATCCTTCATGCCATACATAGAAAATATTTGCTCTGCTTGGCGTCGGATTTTTTCTACTATTTCGTCACTGAATCGTGGCGGGCAGTGATATTTAACCTGGTTGGTGGGTAAATACTTTTTTCTAAAATCAAAAATACGACCCTCGTGAAAGGCCATTTCTATCTCGGTTGGTAATATCGCAACCGGAAGACCGAAACTGTTTTGGAGCACTATCACAGTGAACTCCTTGCCTTCCATGAAGGGCTCGATGACAACCCGGGTGTCCATTCTTTTAGAGAATATGGTTTCCGCTTTTTGTAGCGCGTGGATAGGGGTGGTAGCAGAAAAGACTCCAATACTCGACCCGCCAGTGGCGGGTTTGACTATGACTCTTTTTACTTTGTTCTTTTTGAAAAATTCTTTGACTATTTCCAGATTGTCCTTGGAATAGATTTTAAGCAGGGCGGACGGCAGAGCATCAAACCCACCTTCGTGTAGCAGTCTGTTAGCTTCGTATTTGTCAAAAGATTTTTTGCAGGCACTACTATCTGAACCTATATATTTTATATTGTTCTTCTCTAAAAGAGATTGAATTTCTCCATCTTCGCCAAAGGCTCCGTGCATGGCAGGAAAAACAATATCGGTCGACTTCAGCAACTTGATCAAAGATTCATCATTTAGTGGTGTACCGTTTTGAGCAAGCTTATAATCAAAATCCGAAGGAGTATTGGAGTAGAGTTGCGATTTTGAAATTTTATAAGGATTTTTCTTGTGGTCAAAATATACGGGCACAATCTCAATCATCTCCCCATCCAAATGATCCAACACACTTCTGGCCGAATTTAACGATATTCCCCGCTCGAGCGATGGACCCCCTGTGAGCACGGAAACTGTGAACTTGTTTGATTTTTGTATTTTTTCGGCCATTTTTTGCAAAAAATTAATTATAATATAGCCTTATTTTAGGCCACAAAATAGAAAAAAGCAAAAAATCTGTGGAAAAACCAGAAATTTCTTGCAATTTTTTTATAGCCTTATTTCACGGGCAAAATAGCACTTGCCAAATCTTTGGAAACGTTGGTTAAATTCTTGTAGCCTGTTTTGGTGATGAGAATCATGTCTTCGATACGCACTCCTCCGAAACCTTTCAGATAGATACCAGGCTCGATGGTCATGACACAGCCGACAGGCAAAACGTCTGTGGTCTTTGGCTTGAAACCCGGCCATTCGTGTATGACGGTACCGACGCCATGGCCCAACCCATGCTGAAAATTGTCTTTATATTTTCTTGCTAAGAAGGCCCGAGCTGAGGTATCTATCTTCTTTGCATTCTTCTCCCCTTTACCTATAGTAGTCAGCGCGCGGTTCATGGCTTCCAATACATCTGTATATACTTTCTTCTGCTTTGCACTCGGTTCGCCCCAGAAATACGTACGGGTCATATCAGAGCAATAATGCTCTACGGTAGTACCAAAGTCGAGCATGATAATGTCCCCTTTCTTTAGCTTCGTTTTTCCAGGCTCGTGGTGTATGTCTGCCGAACCTTTGCCAAAGGCCACGATCGGAGAAAAAGAAAGTATCGGTGCGCCGTACTTCACAAAAGATTTTTTAATAAAGTTCGCAACTTCTATCTCAGTAATCCCCGTCTTTAAATACGCTAGCACATCCCGAAGTACTTCCTCGGCGATCCACTGCGCTTTCATAATGTTCGCCAGCTCCGCCTCGCTCTTTACCGCCCGAACCTCGTGAATTAATTTTGTATTCATACTTTAATATTACAAATTCTTGTCTACTACTAACCTTATTGCTTTTGAATAAGTGTGTAAGCCGTTTTTGTGCACTATGTTTTTTATATCCTCCATATTGATATTTAATGCATTAAAAAATGGGCGCAATTTAGCGAGGGCAAAAGACCATGCATCTCTTTCATCATTTAAAGTTACTGCTGCATCATGCATATTGGCTGATCTGAAACCTGATAATATTTTTTGGACAAAATTCATCTCTTTTTTGATTAAACTCGTGCTTATACTCTCTTGCGCAATTTGTCTTAAGCTTTTATGATTATTTCTATCCATATGACCAATTTCGTGCATTAGTGTCATTAAACCACCTGAAGTTAATAATGGTGTGCCAACAAAAACTGCCTTTTTCGCATAGTCAGCGGAACTTTTCAAGGTTTCATCTTCTTCTGTTAGAGTAGTAAAATATATCGAGTGATTTTTTGGTAATAATTGCAAAACATCCAATTCTTCGCCTGTTTTATTTTTTAGAACAAGTTGGTTTAACTTACGAACATTCGGCCTAGGATTTTCCTTATCTTCTGGAGTGTAAGAAAGCTTTATACTTAGATCGCCCACCGTTCCAGATATTGTGCCTTCCTGGTTGTAAGGTTCGTGCTCAAAAATAGGCTTTGCATATTCATCCATTTTAGTCTTGTAAGTACGCGCGCCAAGGGGCTCTATTTTATTTTTGACATACTTATTAGAGTTAAATTTGTTTAAAGAAAAAAATTCTCTCATATTTTATGATTTGCTTTTTAAAGTAAGCAGACAAAGTTTGTAAAGTACCCGTGCGCCGACGTTGCCATCCCATTCGTCATCACCTGGAGCAACTTCACACAGATCAAAACCGATAATTTTTTTACCGGATGAAATAACTTTTTCAAAAAGGAATACTACCTCATCGATAGAAAAACCTCCGGCTACCGGCGTGCCTGTGTTTGGGGATAGCTGTGGAGCCAAGCCATCGATATCAAAAGAAATATATACTTTCTCTGGCAATTCACGCACGATATTATCACACACCTTTTCCCAAGTAGAGCCAGTAAATAGTGCTTTACGTATCTCGTATTCAGTAAACATTTTGACCCGACCCGCTTCGCGTTCTACTACCTCTTGCTCACCTTTTGAAAAATCACGGATACCTACTTGGACGAGCTTCTCTACGTTTTTTATCTTGAGAGCGTTATTAAAAATAGAAGCATGGGAATATTCAAATCCTTCATAAGCTTCCCGCAAGTCCGCATGTGCATCAATGTGCAAAATCCCAAATGAGTCGTGCTTTTCAGCAAGTGCTTCCATATAGCCTAGCGGGGTACTGTGATCCCCACCTACGATTCCGACAATCTTGCCTTCTGTAAGTAAGGATGCAGTTTTGCTTTTTACCTCCTGTTTGAAAACCAAGCACGCTTCGTTAACTTCATTTTTAAGAGTTACCTCTATTTCTCCTTGCGAATACTTTTCCAAGTACTTTTCTACTTTGGTTCTAATTTCTTTGTTTTTTGAAATTAAATCCTTCGGTATATCGAACATAGCAATCCCGTTCTGCCAAGCAATAGGATTTATGGGATCATAAAGGTCAATCTGCTGTGACGCGTCCAGTATAGCCTGCGGGCCATCTACAGCACCAGCTTTATATGAGACCGTAGCTTCCCATGGCAGTGGCACCAGCACTAGCTCCGATTCATCCACTCCGAAAGGTAGGCCGAAAACTCCATGGTCCCTGAGGCCATTTTCATTTTCATTAAAATTCACTAATTTTTGTTCGCGTATCTTTTTTCTTTCTTCTTGTGTCATGTGTTTTATTATTTGAATTCTATCACAATATCTCGAAAATTCTCTATCTTGTTTTTAGCGTCTATTTTTATGCCCTCTTTTTTATAAAGCGCCATGCGGTCCTTTCTGTGACTCTCATCAATCCAAATCTTGCCACCTGCATAGACTATCCTATGAAATGGAATATCCTTCTCGCCAGCCATGTAGGCCTTGCCTAATATATTCGTAATACTCTGAGAAGCCATGGTTCCACCACCCGCCGCGCGCGAG
The DNA here is from genome assembly GCA_036517715.1 of Minisyncoccota bacterium. GTDB lineage: Bacteria > Patescibacteriota > Minisyncoccia > Phycocordibacterales > UBA9973 > UBA9973. The sequence continues at coordinate 6,085 of DATDUL010000072.1, read as the reverse complement.
ATGTTCCCATATGTCGTCACGCGCCCTTTGGGAATCGATAGCGCGATTTTTACTACTCGTTCGCTAAAGGTCATAAAATTAGTAATTCTGATGTTAATTTGTTCTAAAACAAATTTATAATATCTGCTTGCCTTATAATAAGATGCTTGAAGGAAAAATCTTTGTTTTTTAACATTTCACCTATGGGTAATGGTAGTATTTGGTGCTTGCCTAAATCTTCTGGTTTAACTTCTGTCATATTTTCTGGAATCTGTCCTATAAAAATGTCTTCGACATCATACACAAAACATATTTCATGGATTTTACCGTTTTCCATGGGGAAAAAATTTTCTAGTACACTGATTAATTTAACATTACTGATAGTAAAATCGATTTCTTCCTTTATTTCACGTTTGATTGCTTGATCAGAAGATTCATCAATTTGTATTTTGCCACCGAGTAAATAAATATACCCTTTCGGATGTTTTTCAAAAAGTATTCCATTTTTAGTTCGAATTATACCCGCAGTGCGAATATACAAGATACTATCTCCTACATTTATTTGCAGATCCATATTTATGAAAGCCTCTCCTTAAAATCCTTGTAATCGAATTCACGGACAACTTTGATTTCTCGGTCGTTGTTCATGAGCGCAATCGATGGGAGATTTACACCATTGAAAGTATTGTTTTTTACCATGGTGTAGATGGCCATATTTAGAAATACAACTTTCTGCCCTATTTCGAGCTTGGTTGGAAATGAATAATCCCCGATGACGTCTCCGGTCAAACAGGTCGGACCGACAAGTCGGAAAATATTTTGATCCCCGTCCTTTGCTTGTTTTGCTCCAATAATATGTGGTGAATACGGAATTTCTAACACATCGGGCATGTGGCAAGTCGGTGACACATCCAGCACTGCTATGTCCATGCCATTGTGTAAAATATCTACAACTGAACCCACCAGAACTCCAGCATTCAGCGCCACCGCTTCTCCGGGTTCGAGGTAAACAGTCAAATGTGAGTATCTGTTTTTGAAATCATTCAGTGTATCTTTCAAAAGTTCGAGGTTGTAGTCGTCACGAGTTATGTGGTGTCCACCTCCGAAATTTACCCACTTCATATTAGGCAGGAATTCACCAAATTTTGACTCGAAGACAGCCAAACTACGCACGAACGCTTCTGCGCTGGATTCACATAGATTGTGAAAATGCAGGCCTTCTAATCCTTCTAAACTGTTTGGTTCGAAATTATCCCGCGTTACTCCGAAATGGGAGTTGGGCTTGGATGGATCATACATCTCTACATCGGCTTCTCGGTGCTCTAGGTTCACCCGCATGCCACAGGAAGCACCTTTATCGAGTGCGATATCCTTGAACTTTTTCCACTGAGAGAAAGAATTGAAAACGAGGTGGTCTGCGTATTTCAGATATTCATGAATATTTTCATCTGTATACGAAGGACAGAAAACATGGGTTTCTTTGCCGAATTCCTCATGACCCAACCGTGCTTCGAACACCGAACTAGCCTCACTACCCGAAAGGTACTTCTTTGTAATATGGAACGTTGAAAACATAGAAAAACCTTTGAGTGCTGCTAGAACCCGGGCCCCAGTGTCCTCTTCTACTTCGTTTAAAATATCCAGATTACTTTCTAGCTTTTCTTCGGAGACCACATACACTGGAGTCGCCACATTGGCAAAATCCTCTGCCAGCCAACCTTCCTCGGTCACCCATGGTTCTATAAATTTTTCAGTGTCTTTCATCTTTAGTAATTCTGCTTTAAGGCCTTTGGTAAGTCTTTTAATTTCTTCACTACAGTAGTGAGTCCCGTCTTTGCCATTTCTTCTATATAGACTTTGGAGTCGAAAGATTTGTCTTCTGTATTCTTGACCCCCACGCCACCCCATTTGCCTTGGAGCACTAGCTTTGCTGTGGTTACCGTCGGGATAGCGGTGGTGTAACCTATGGCGTTACCATTGGTTTCTTTGAATGCTTTCTGGTGGTCGCAAACGTTGTAGATGTACATGTATTGCTTCTTGCCTTTCTTTGTTCCAGAAATAATGTTTCCTATGTTTGTCTTACCTTTGTAGCCAGCGTTGAAGTCTGCTCCTGTTGGGAGAATCTTTTTCAAGAACTTCACTGGCACAACTTTCTTGCCTTCATAATCCACTTCGTCGATGCGAGTTAATCCTACCTCGTAAAGCACTCGGAGGTATGTCAGGTATGCAGGAGAGAATGTCATCCAAAACCTGATTTGTTTAAGTCCTGGAACGTGTTTCGGAATGGTCTCGAGCTCTTCGTGATACATCAGGTATGGAGTAAACTTGCCTGCTTCAGGGAAATCGAATTCAAAGAAAGCCGCATCCTCGTCGATGAGGCGTCCACGCTTCACCCATTTGCCATTTTTCCAGTATTCGATAGGTAGTATAAGTTCACGTAGGTTTATCTCTGGGTCAAAGTTTGGAGCGAATTTTATTTTCTTATCCTTACTTCCACCGTTACAGTCTAGGATGTCTATGGTGTCGATTTTATCAAAAAGGTAGTCCCGAGCATACGCAGAATAAATATTTGAAACTCCAGGATCAAAACCAGAACCCAAAATTCCGAGTAGACCTTTCTTTTTCCAGGCATCGTGTTTAGCCAGCTGTTGTTTGTACGAAAATCCGTATTTCTCTGGGTCTTCGTAGCAGGCGGTGTCTATATAATTCACTCCGTATTCATAACAGGCGTCCATAACCACCAGGTTGTCATACGGCGAGCCCCAGTTTACTACCAATGTCGGCTGTACTCTGCCGAGTAAACTCAGAAAGAATTCTTTGTTACCCACGTTGCCTTCATGTAGGTGAAGTTTTACCTTGCCTTTGGACTTCTTGAGCACAGAGTCACGCACTGTCTCCATTTTTTTGAGGGTTCGAGATACTAAATGAATCTCCGAGAAGATTTCTGGAGTTTGAGCCATTTTATGAAGGCCAACGCTTCCGACATTTCCACAACCTATAACCAAAACTTTATTGTATGTATTCATTGATTTTTCCTTGAATTGTTATATATTTACAAGGTAAGTTTAGCGTCAATTAACCAGCATGTCAAAGAAAATCATAGTCAACAAATTCGGTGGAGGAATCTTGAAAAAGGAACTTATTCCCTTCATGGAAAAACGGATCAAGGAACAATTGAAAGCGGGCTTTGCGCCCGTAGTTGTAGTGTCGGCACTGCCTGGAGTAACAGACAAACTGCTTGGTGAAGCAAAGGGTAAAAGTATGCAGATGAAGGACAAGATAATCTCTAACGGCGAAAAAGAATCAGCTCAAATGTTTGCAAAGTATTTGGGTGACCTAGGTATGCCGGCAGAAGTTGTAGAAGCAGAAGGAATGATAGTTACAGATGATAACTTTGGAAATGCAAATATCATTTATAAAATTTCTGAAAAGAATGTACAGAGAAAACTATCATTATTGGAAAAAATCCCGGTCATTCCTGGGTTCATCGGTAAAACAAAAAATGGCAATACTACAACCCTCGGCCGTGGAGGCACCGACACTACTGCCTGCTTCGTGGGGGCGTCACTTCGTGCAGAGAAAGTTGTGCTTTGGAAAGACGTGGACGGCGTCATGTCTGCAAATCCGAAAATTGTTAAGTCTGCAAAGACTGTACCGTTCGTGAGCTACCAGGAAGCAGAAGAAGCAGGAAAAATAATCCACGATAAAGCTATCCAGTATGTGAAAATGCATGATACCCCGATAGAAATAGCATCCCTCGTAGATCCAAAACAAAAGACTGTAGTTGGTAAGGCTAAGAAACTCAAACATGGTACGAAAATAGTGAGTTACAAAAAAGACTTGGTCCTTTTCACAATTTCTGACGAGAGTAAAAAAGAAAACAGCTTGCTAGCTATCAGCAGTAATGCATTTTTTAAACACAAAGTAGACATCATCCTCATCAGCAATACTCAATACAGTATTCAAATAGTGGCTGATAATGCCAACGGTAAAGCGGAGGAAGTTTATGAAGAAATAAATAAAAAAGTAAAAGAAGTAGAGATGCATCCGGTCTCTATGATTTACCTGATTGGTAGTTTCGATGTATATGATGTGAATGACTTTAACGCCATGCTCATAAAAATGAAAGCTGACCTGGAGATCAGCGCCTTCCTCTACAAAAACTGCACCAGACTAGAAGCCATAATCAAAGAAACAAACATAGATAAAATTATCAACGCTTTACACAAGAAATTTATTAAGTAATCCCAGACGTCGGACATCTGGGATTCTTGATGTCCGACGTCTAAACTAAAACATGGCAAAGAAATTCAAAGTTGGGGTTTTGGGAGCGACGGGAATGGTGGGGCAAAATTATATTAGACTACTAGAAAATCACCCTTGGTTCGATGTGGTTTATGTAGCAGCCTCGGCAAACTCTGCTGGAGTTAGCTACGGTGAATCCGTAAAAGGACGATGGCAGATGCAGACGCCTGTACCGATAAGTGTTGCAGGGCTTACTGTAGAAGACGTAGCAAGCATAGAAAAAGCAAAAGAAGTTTGCGACTTTGTATTTTCTGCTTTTGAAATGCCTGATAAAGAATTGATAAAAGAAACCGAAAAGAAATATGCTGAAGCTGGATTACCGGTAGTATCGAATGCTTCGGCCCACCGATGGACAGACGACGTGCCAATGCTTATCCCCGAGATAAACGCCGACCATGCAGAGATAATAAAAATTCAACAAGCAAACCATGACTGGAACAAGGGTTTTATAGCTGTGAAGCCGAATTGCTCCCTCCAGAGCTATCTGACCCCTATACATGCACTCGAGGCTGCGGGATACGAAATCGAGAAAATAATGATAACAACTATGCAAGCAGTTTCTGGTGCCGGATATCCGGGAGTACCGTCACTAGACATAATAGACAACATTGTCCCCTTCATCGGTGGAGAAGAAGAAAAGACCGAGAAAGAACCATTGAAAATTTTAGGGAAAATTACGGACGGTAAGTTTGTAGACAGAGATGGACTAAAAATCTCTGCTACTTGTACTCGTGTGCCAGTGACCGACGGGCACACCGCAACCGTAAACATTTTATTTAAGGACAAAAAACCAACAAGGGAACAGATATTGGAAATATGGAAAAATTTCAAAAGTACTCCTCAAGAACTCGAACTCCCCTTCGCCCCTGTACAACCCATCCGCTACAGCGAAGAAGACAACCGACCACAACCGAAAAAAGACCGCGATGCTGACAAAGGCATGGCAGTAACCGTAGGTCGTCTACGACCTTGCAATGTGTTTGATTTCAAATTTGTAGCTCTATCCCACAACACCGTCCGCGGTGCAGCAGGTGGTGGAATTCTTAACGCAGAACTCTTGGTCAAGAAAGGATATATCAGTTAGATCCCTTCTTCTTTTAGTTTTTCTACTAGTTCCCTTTCTTTTTTAGAAAGTTTGTTTGGTATTTTGATATTCAGTTTGATGAGCAAGTCACCACGTCGGCCTCGGACTGGGACGCCTTTGCCTTTCACCCGCAATATTTCATTTACGGCGACACCTTCAGGAATATTCACATCTATTTTACCGTCCAAAGTTTCGATACTCTCTTTTTTGCCTAGCAGGGCGTCTGTCAGTTTGAGATCTAGGTCCATGATCAGGTCGTTACCCTCACGCTTGAAAATACTGTGTGGTAATACACGTATTTTTATATACAAATCACCCGCCGCACCATTTAGTACAGCCTCCCCTGCACCAGTCATACGCAAAGAGTCGCCATTGTTTATGCCTTCGGGTACGTTGATTGTGATTTCTTCTTGTTTATGTAAAACACCCTTGCCTTTGCAACTGTCGCAGGATTCCTTTGGAATCTCACCTCGTCCAGCACAGGTATCGCAAACTTTTGTGCTGGAGATAGTTCCGAGTATTGTCCTCTTGGCTTCGTGTACCTTACCAGTCCCTTTGCAGTGCTTACAAGTTTCCATTTTGGTTCCGGGTTTGGCACCGCGTCCATCACAAGTAGAACACTTAGAAGTTTTAGATAGCAGTATTTTTTGAGTCACACCAAAAACTGAATCTGCGAAAGAGATTTGTATTTCAGTTGAAATGTCTCGTCCTTTTCTT
>DATDUL010000071.1:0-4463 GCA_036517715.1 Minisyncoccota bacterium | reverse complement strand
GGCGTATCGTTTTGGCAATGAAGGCGAGTAGTTGGTCAAAACTAGGTTGAATTATTATTTTATAATATAATAATCGTATATGGAAGGAGAGAAAAAGAAAATTCTAATAGTGGATGACGACAGCTTTCTTTTGGATATGTATGCTTTTAAGTTCAGTCAAAACAACTTTGAAGTTTACACTGTGATGGAAGGTGCACAAGCAATAGAGAAGTTGGAAGGCGGACTAGCCCCCGATGTGGTTTTGATGGACTTGATTATGCCTGGGATGGATGGTTTTGAGACCCTTGAAAAAATTAGGGACAACAAATTAGCTCCTAATGCAACCAAAATTATTTTATCTAACAAAAGTCAGCAAGCAGATATCGATCGTGGTTTAGCGCTCGGGGTTGAGGGTTATATTGTAAAAGCCAACTCGACACCAGCCGAGGTTATCGAACAGGTAATCAAGATTTTATCTAAAAAAACCACTCCACCGACGGCGATGTTGAATCAAAATCAATAATTAATCATGGATTATAAAGCAAAGCTTGAAGAATTAATTTTAAATTTAATCCGCGAAGGCGGGTCGGATTTACATTTGGGCGCTGGACGTAACCCGGCTATTAGAGTGGCGGGGGAGCTAATATTTTTAGTAAAACAAGCACCGCTAACCCAAGAAGACATGCTTGGTTTTTTGGATGAGGTTTTAGGAAAGGCCAAAGTTGAAGTCTTTAAGAAAGAGCAGGAGGTGGATTTCTCCTATGAATTCAAGGGTGGCGAGGCTAGACTTCGCGGTAACGCTTTTTTCCAAAAGAGTTTAATTAACTTAGCTTTTCGTTTAATTCCCAAGGTTAAATCATTAGAAGAACTCAAACTACCTACAATTATTTCCGAATTAGCACGCAAGAAACAAGGTTTCTTCTTGGTGGTGGGTCCTGTGGGACAAGGTAAATCAACCACGCTCTCTGCTATGATCAATCTGATCAACAAAGAACAGTCTAGACATATTGTCACCATCGAGGATCCTATCGAATACGTATACACACCAGACAAATGTATTATCAACCAGCGAGAAGTCGGTATCGATACCAAAGACTTTCATGTTGCACTGCAGTCGATTTTCCGTGAGGACGTGAATGTAATCATGATAGGCGAGATGCGAACTCCGGAGACCATCTCAACCGCAGTTACCGCGGCCGAAACCGGACACTTGGTGCTGTCTACTCTGCATACCAACAACGCTTCTCAAACCATCGACCGTATCATCGACTCTTTCCCTGGTAATCAGCAAGATCAAATACGAGTTCAGCTCGCATCATCGCTTCTCGGTATTTTCTCTCAGAGATTGGTACCACGTATAACTGGTGGACTGGTCCCAGCTTATGAATTACTTTTAAATACTAATGCAGTCGCTAACTTGATTCGAGAAAACCGTACTCACGAGATCGATGTGGTCATCGAGACTGGCATGGAACAGGGGATGATTGACCTCAACCACTCACTACTCGAACTCGTACGACAGGGTGAAATATCTATAGAAAATGCTTATCAATATTCCCTGAATCCAAAGGGACTTGAAAGAATGCTCTAGGCTATGCTTTTTAAATACAGTGCTGTTGACGACAAAGGAATAAAGAAAGAAGGAGAGATAGATGCACCTACTCGGGATGTAGCTATTTCTGGACTACAACGTCGTGGCTTCATCGTGGTTTCTATTGTTGAAAGTAAACAAGGCGGAGCTTTTTTCTCAATGTCGTTTTTCCAAAAGATTTCTCCGCGGGAAGTGGTCATATTGTCTAGGCAGATCGCCACTTTGTTCGGAGCACAGGTTTCCGCGCTCAAAACTTTTACACTACTTGCTTCAACTTCTGAAAATTTGCTTCTCCAACGCAAACTGGTACAAATCGGAGACGATATTCAAGCTGGTGTTTCCATATCGGGGGCACTCGCTAAACACCCAGAAGTGTTTTCAGAGTTTTACGTGAACATGGTCAAGATGGGTGAAGAAACTGGTAAGCTCGATCAAACCTTTTTACACTTAGCGGATTACCTAGATCGTCAGTATGCCCTAACATCCAAGACCCGCAATGCTCTGATCTACCCGGCGTTCGTTATCTTCACCTTTATTGTGGTGCTGACGTTGATGTTTACTTTGGTTATTCCTAGACTAGCTACGATTCTAGAAGGCTCAGGACAGACTATACCTGTGTATACTAGGATGATTATTGGTTTCTCGGATTTTCTCTTGAGTTATGGATTTGTGGTTATTATCTTTTTGGTGCTTGGTGCTCTTTGGCTCTGGCAGTTTGCTAAAACTAAAAATGGAAAAGAATATATAGACGGATTGAAACTAAGCACTCCCGCAATTGGAAATCTATACAGGAAGCTTTACCTCTCTAGAGTAGCCGACAACTTGGACACCATGCTTACCTCGGGTATACCCATCATACGTTCTCTCGACATTACTGCCGAAGTGGTGACTAGCCCGGTATACAGAAATGTTCTCTTGGATGTTGCTAATGGGGTTAAGTCTGGTATGTCTTTGTCCTCATCTTTTGAAAAATATCCCGATCAAATCCCTGGTATCATGGTTCAGATGATCAAAGTTGGTGAAGAAACTGGTTCTCTGGGTCAGATATTGAAAACTGTAGCCTTGTTTTATAAAAGAGAAGTCGATGATGCTGTCGATACACTGGTCAGCTTGATTGAGCCGGTGATGATAGTAGTCCTCGGTGTTGGGGTTGGATTTTTGCTCGTATCTATATTGGTGCCGGTTTACAATATCGCGGGTGGTATTAGTTAGCACGTCCGCACGATTCGCTTTGACGTGTCGGGCAGGTTGTGGATAACTTTGTTGCTCCGTTGTTATATAATAGGCACATATAAATTAAGTCGATTTATTTATTATTATTAACGCGCCCCGCGTTTCGGGGCAAAAAATTTAAATTTTTATGAAAAAATTAGGTCTTAAAAAAGGTTTTACTTTGATTGAGCTTTTGGTTGTTATTGCTATCTTGGGTATCTTGGCTTCAATCGTTTTGGCTTCCCTTGGAACAGCACGAAGTAAGGCAAAAGATGCTTCAATCATCTCTTCTGTTTCTTCAATCAGAGCACAAGCTGAGCTTGGCCTTGATACAAGTGGTAATTACCTAAACGATATCTGTAACGCAACCACAGGTACTGGTGAAATCGGTACTTTGCTTGCAGCAGCAATAGCACAAGCAGGTTCAGGTAACGTTGATTGTTACGACAACGACTCAGATGATGCTACAGCTACTGTAAAGCCTACAGCTTGGAGAGTTGAGGCTGATTTGGTTGCAGGTAGTGGATACTACTGTGTTGACTCAACAGGTGTTGCAGTAGAAGTTGGAACAACCAACACAACTGCTACAGACTATACTTGTAACTAGTTAGTTTTGTTTCTTTAAAACAAAGGCCCCGAAAGGGGTTTTTGTTTTTTAGGGGACTACATTTCAATTCCCGCATTATGCTATAATTCCTATATGAATATATTGCTGGGGTTGGTTTGTATCATATTTGGCTTTATTATCGGCAGTTTCTTGAACGTTGTTATTTATAGGCTGAACACCAAGAAATCATTGGGGGGTAGGAGTATGTGTTTATCTTGCAGTAGTACTTTGCATTGGTACGATTTAGTACCTGTTTTTTCCTATTTTCTACTTTTGGGTAGATGCCGTAGTTGCAAAAGTAAGATATCTTTTCAATACCCATTAGTTGAGCTAGGAACAGGTATACTTTTCGGTTTGTTATTTTTCAAACTAAACTTTCTATTAGAACTCGACACCTTTTTTTTTGCGGTAAATTATATTTATTATGCTGCCCTCATCTCTTTCTTGATGGTCATTACAGTCTACGATATTAAACACAAGATAATTCCAGATAGTATGTCGTTTGTGTTTGGACTCCTGGCCTTTCTCGGAATTTTCTTTATTGATTCAGGATTGGTGTTTTTCCACTGGCCGGTTTTAGATCAACTAGTGTCTGGTTTTGCTCTTTCGTTACCTTTTGCTTTCCTTTGGTTGGTCTCAAGAGGTAGGTGGATGGGGCTCGGAGATGCCAAACTAGCAGTGGGACTCGGGTTTATGCTCGGGCTTACCAAACTGGTGCCCGCAACGCTGATTGCTTTTTGGGCTGGTGCGCTTTACGGGATTATTTTGATAGCACTCGGCAAGGCGGGACCCAAGAGCGAGATTCCATTTGCGCCGTTTCTAGTTCTGGGAACATTAGTCGCATTTCTTTTTGATTTATCAATAGCAAATTTGATTTTTTGGTAAAAATGAAAAAGAGTTTTAAGAAACAAAAAAATAGAGGTATGACTTTCTTGGAACTGACCGTGGTTATTTCAATATTTGCGATTGTTTCATCAATTGCTATTTTCAACTACAAAAATTTTCAAACCAAAATCGATATTCAAAACCTGGGCAATGACATTGCCAGTCGCTTTACTCTGGCTCAGAGGCGGG
>DATDUL010000070.1:0-7957 GCA_036517715.1 Minisyncoccota bacterium | reverse complement strand
TAGAAACCAGGGCTATCAACCCCCAAACAACCTGCAGAGCTACTGCCGGCCAAGCACCTTCTGTAAAAACGCTGATACCCACCCCAATAGCACCCAAAAGGTTGAGCAATTGATACCTTTTACTGTATGGTTTCACCCTCTTGGTAGATACCAAAAAATAAGCCAGAACAACCAAGAAAGTTCCAATCCAACCCGCAGTTTGAGGTAATGAATTCATAAAGAGAGTATAGCAGATTTATTTAGTTCCCATATAATTCTTTATAAATTTCTGGTTTAAACTTTTTCAGATATACTCGGCGTTTGCCGATATTTTGCTTGGTCGGATCAAGACCATGTCTTTTAGCAAATTCAAAAATCTTTTCTTCTGCCATCTTCACCTCTTCTTCTCTCTCAACTAGAACCTCAAAATCACAACTCTGCATACCAAAATCCAGAATATCCACGTCTATGTTTATGCCCTCTTTTATGTATTTTTTTCTAGTACTTTTATAATTAACTATTTCGATCAAGTCCTTGAACACAAACTGGGCAAGGGGTGCATCAATACCCAAGAATTTCTCTATTTCAGACACATCCTCTATTTCTCTATCTACTGTTTCTGATTTTTCTATTTTAAGTTCAGGAGCGCCATTTCTAAAACGTAGTTTTATTTTTTTGCGAGCTAGGCGCAAATCAGGATAGTCGTAGTAAATATCGTGATTCACAATCTCGCCCAAAAATTTCGCCCCTTCTAGTATGCGTGTTAGTTGCTCTTCATCAGGGTCAAAACTTTTCTCTACTTCAATCATAGAATTATTTTGTCGATCGTAAGATTTTATCAATCTTTCTAGCTATTACAATCATGTCTTTCTCTTTCTTTCCTCTAGTAGTCTCCGCACATGTACCGAGACGAATACCAGAAGGGTCCATCGGACCGCGAGGGTCGCCGGGGATGGTGTTCATATTTACTATAATTCCAGCTTTCTCAAGCTTCTCACTGGCAATTTTACCTGACACTCCGCCCGCTAATCCTAAGCCAATATAAGGACCATTCATCCAGGTGTCCATAAGGATAAGGTGGGAATCCGTACCCCCAGAGATGATGTGCCAGCCTAATTTCTGTAATTCGTTTGCCAAAGTTTTCGCGTTTTTTACAACTTGCTTTGCGTAACTTTTGAAAGCTGGGGTATTAGCCTCTTTCAGAGCTACAGCGACCGCGGCGATAGTGTTCTCGTGCGGACCGCCAAAGAGTCCAGGGATTACAGCCTTGTCTAATTTCTTATCAAATTCTCTTTTGTCTTTTTTAACAAAAAGTAATGCATGCCGTGGACCACGGAGGGATTTGTGGGTAGTGGTCATCACGCTATCAGCGTACGGAAATGGTGACGGGTACGCTCCACCTGCAACCAGCCCCGCAAAGTGGGACATGTCTACGTGAAGAAGCGCTCCGCAGGCATCTGCAACCTCTCTGAACTTTTTAAAGTCTACAAATCTAGGATATGCGGTAAATCCAGCGACGATGAGTTTAGGCTTCTCAGCTATTGCAAGTTGTTTCAGTGCTTCGTAATCTATTTCTTCATTTTCAACTGTTATTTCAAACTGGGTAGAATTCCATAGCTTGCCAGTCATCGATGCTGGATATCCGTGGGTCAGGTGTCCACCGGATGAAAGCTTCATACCCATTATTTTCTCCCCTATTGGTACGAGTGCGGTATAGAGGGCAAAGTTCGCTGGAGAACCAGAAAGCAATTGCACGTTCACATGCCAGTCTTCTTTTTTGAGTTTAAAAAGTTTAAGCGCCCGATCCATGCAAAGAGTTTCTACCTGGTCGATAATTGTGTTTCCACCATAATACCGTCTACCAGGGTAGCCTTCGGCATATTTGTTGGTCAATTCGCTCCCTAAAGCCGACAAAACATCTTTAGAAACATAGTTCTCGGAAGCTATCAGGTTGATAACACTTTTTTGCCTTTTGGCCTCGTTTTTTATTAGTTTTTCGATTTGTTTATCTTGCATTCCTCTATTCTACCACACTTCAATACTATGCTTCCGAGTAGGTCTGTGCGCAGTATATTTGCTTTAAAATCTGCTAAAGTATCTAGAGTTTGATTGTGTGGATGGCCATAGCTATTCCCCTCGCCAGAAGAAATCAAGCCGTATTTTGGAGACACGGCTTCCACAAATTCAGGACCAGTTGAAGTGCGTGACCCGTGGTGTCCAACTTTCAAAAACTCACTTTGTAAATTTTCTTTTTTATTTTCTTTCAATATTATTCCTTCTGTTTTCGATGTGGCATCCCCGGTGAGCATTATCGAGTGGTCACCATATACCAGGCGCATTACTGCCGAACCATCGTTGACCGACCATTCGGACACATCTCTGTCAGGGAAAAGGACTTCTATATATGCCCCACCACCTAAATCGAGCTCCATCCCGCGTCGCAACAATACATCTGGTATTTTTTGCTCCGACACCTGGGTGTTTATGTTTTTATAAAGCTTAGACGAATTGTAAGTACCAGGTTCAAAAACAGCACCTACTTTGTAGAGTTTCAATACTTCAGTAAAACCAGATATGTGGTCAGCGTCAGGATTAGTAATGATAACTGCGTCCAGTGTCCGATCCCAAAACGGCATTACTTTCGGCAACTCTTGTAAAACCGTATTTTTGGGCCCACCGTCGATAAGTATCTGTGTGCCGGTGGGCGACTCCACAAACAAAGCGTCACCTTGACCTACATCGAGCATGGCGAAAGTGAGCCCTCGGTGTGCATTCTGCCAATTTAGATAAAATACGAAAATAGCCACAAACAACAGAAACAGTGTTAAATAAAACAGGCCATAGTCTTTCAACCTCTGATTCATGGTATAATAGTAACACGATGAAAAAATTTGAAGAAAAAAAATTCAATATTGGAGAACTCAAAGGCATTAGCGCCAAAAGCGTCGAAGAACACCTGAAACTATACGCTGGATACGTAACCCACTCTAACTTGGTTTTAGAAAAAATAAATGAACTATCCGAAAACGCTGAAACCAACATGCCACTACTAAGCGGCCTACAAAAGAGATTCGGATTTGAATACAACGGTATGAGAAATCATGAAGTGTACTTCGGTTCCCTGTCAGGTGGAGCACATAACTTATCGGAAGATAGCGAGCTCAAAAAAAAGATAGTCGAAGAATGGGGTTCTTTTGATAAATGGTTAGAATTATTCAAGAGTGTAGCTACTACTCGCGGAGTCGGCTGGGGAATGCTTTATTTCGATAGAAAAGAAAACCGTTTACTAAACACTTGGGTAGATGAACAACATTTGGGACAACTTCAAGACTGCACACTCATCCTCGCGCTAGACATGTGGGAACACTCTTTTGTTTATGATTTCCAACCAAGTGGCAAGAAACAATACATCGAAGCATTTTTTGAAAATCTAAATTGGTCTGCAATTGAAGAGAACTTCAGACTAGCTACCAAGTAATTTCTTTTTCTTGAACAAAAAGTTTTTAAATACTCCTACCGAAAAGTTTATATACAAAATAAGCGTAGATTATAATTGTCAGCATTAACGGAAAGTTCGGAATAGCAAAAGACGCAAAAGGTAGGCCGGAGAAAAGACGAATAACTCCGAGTTCATAACGAAGTAATAGTGTAGCAACGAACCCAACAAGAAGTGACAGGAATGGAAAGAAAAGTCCGACAAATCCAGTGATAAACCCGAGCCCCATAGTGAAAGGGATAAAAGGCAGAACCAGAAAGTTCGCCGGTAAGGCAACTAGTGATAAGTTCCCCATTTTATACAAAATAAAAGGCAGGACGAAAATATAAGTAGCGGTAGTTACTGATAAAATATCCCGGAGGCCAAACCTCTTTGTCACCCACTGAAAATATCTTTCGATCCTCGGTGAAACGTATATGACAGCAAATGTGGCAATGAAAGAAAGTTGAAATGACACATCATAGATCAGTATCATGGGGTTTATAATTATCATCACAGTAGCTGCCAGAACTAGTGCACGACCGATGTCATAAGTCCGGCCCGTGGCGCGAGCGATCAAGGCTAGAACGGCCATAACCCCAGCGCGAACTGCGGTCGACGCCCCGCCGGTCATGAGGATAAAAAGAAATATTGCGAATATTCCAATCCAAATAGAAAAGACCGTAGGAAGAAACGCAAACAGTTTCATAATCCATTCCGCGACTATGGTTATGTTGTAACCGGATAGGGCTACTATGTGTATGGTTCCGGTATCAATGAATTCTTGTCTTTGTTCCTGACTAAAGGAAGCCTTCTCCCCTAATATCAGCCCAGCCATCAAGAGGTTCTCCTGTCCTAGAATTGCATAATTTATTTTCTCTAGGAATTTGTTTTTAGCCTGAAACAGAAAAGTTTTAATCCTATTTCCACCACCAACAGAAACAATCTCTATGTCTGGATAGTTCAACAGATAATAAATGCCCTCTTTCGCGAGGTAGTGTATATAATCAAATTCTTTACCGGTGTCGGTGATGAAATTCTCTGGCTTTTCCAATTTACCAGAAATAATTACCGAGTCGCCGTACTTGAACCCTTCTCCCAACGGAACCGTGGTTAAAATGTTTGTTTTATACCCCTCCTCTTTTACTTGGACAACAATCTTCTGATTATTTTCTTTGTGTTCTGGATCATCTACAATCAGACCAGAGAGCTCTACTTTCTCCCCAACCTGATTTTCAAAATAAGAAGGTGGTAGAATTGGAAACCAAAGAACTTTCAAAACACCGAAAATTAGAATTAGCCCGAAACAAACAGAGTAAAATACTTTGTCCCGCATTTATAAAATGAAACGGTTTTTTTAATTCGCCCCAGCATTCGGAAGTATCGGGAGTCCACCAGGTACTGCTTTCCAAGTACTATTATCAAAGGTCCAGTTGAATGGTGGTAGCGATAAGCCATTACCTTGGAATGTAGCTAGATTAGGAATACTTATACCGACAGTATTACAACCTGGTGGACATTGAGCTCCTTCGAAATAATAACTCTTGTTAAACTGTTGTTGTGGCAAAGGAAGACCTTGAGACCCTTTAAATTTACCATAATCTACTGAACCGGGGAACTGAGGTATTCCTGAAACACCTATAACATTAGATGTTGTTACAAGATTTAGATAAGATAATTCGTCTTCAATTCGTCCTATAAACCCGCCAATACTTATTGTTCCGCCGATACCAGTAAAGCCTAGCGGTCCACCTACGTTTCCAGATGAATAGGAATTTATTATAGTATGTCCATTGCTTGCATAAGACGCACCTATAAATCCTCCTGCTATCAAACCAGAAACTTTGCCCGTAGTATAAGAATCACTGATAGTACCCTCTGAATTAAATTGAAGTGCCCCAACAAAACCTCCGGCTGGACTAAGCCCCGTTACTTTTCCAGTAGAATAAGACCTGTAAATATTTGCTAAGCCTCCTCCTCCTTTTTTACCTACAAAACCACCAGTACTGAATCTCGACTGGACATTTCCTTTCGCATAACTGTCTTTGATTTCTCCACCAGACATATGACCAATAAATCCACCAACAGCGTCCTCTCCCACAACTTCACCTGTAGCATGCGAATTACTTATTATAGTATCGGTATCACTGCCATTCATACCACCTACGAGCCCACCAACTTTATTTGCAACCACAGCTACTCTCGCATTGGAGTATGATTCATTAATGGTTGAAGCCGCTACATACCCAACCAAACCTCCAAAATTCTCTGTCCAAGGGTACGGACTTAGCCCTAAACGAATATCTCCTCCGAGATTAGATCCTTTCTCTAATGAAGAAAATCCCATTATTCCCACAATCCCCCCCACATAGAATCCTCCAAACACTTTGGTTTTCGCGCCTTGTATTCTAGTTAAGTGAGAACCATGTATCTGACCTATAACACCACCCACACTTGATTTCCCTTGTATAACAGAAAAAACATTAGGAGAAGAGGTATAATTAGTAAGGAAAAAATCAGTGATAGTGGAATCTGAAGCAAACCCAGCCAACGACCCAACATAATCATTTTCAACAATTATTTTTGGGAAAACTATCGTCAAGTTCTTTATGGTTGCACCATAGAGTGAACCAAAAAGTCCCACACGACTTGTTGTATTCCTTATAAGATTACCATTTACATCGAAAATTCCATTAGTTGGGTCTTTGAAGAACGGACCTCCTTGACGGTATTCAAAGTTAGCGATTGAATGATTGTTACCATCGTAACTTCCAGTAAAGGGAACCAAACTACTACCTATTGTAAAGTATGGCTTTGTAGCACTGTACGTGCCTGCAAAACTAATATCTTTACATTGTCTATAGTCATCATCAAGAGCATTGATGTCATTACCCATACTTCTTAACTGTTTGTGGTTATAGATACGGAAAGGGTTATCACTGGTTCCAGCTCCAGATGCATTGTATAAATCAGCGTTTTCATCATCGAGTTGCAAGTGAAGACATGGATGGTCTGGTCCATAAACAGCTTCATAGTCCAGACCAGTGAAACATTCACAAGGAAGCTCGCCAGTAAATGGAATAGGGTCTCCATAAATAATAGCTTCAAGTATGTCTAAGTCTTGTAAAGTGACACCTTCAATACCATTTATATCGGCAGTCTCTCCTTCGTTTACCATTGGATTGCCTGTTTGACCACTATTCAGAAGCGATATATGATTTTGAAGAATTTGCAGATCGTCTTTATTTAATAATCCGTCATTATTGTAGTCGGCATCACAAAAATGTTCGGAATTACATTTGTATAATAAATTTCGAGCGCCAGGCTCTTCTCTCTCTTCATTTAAACTAGAAACAACTGCTGCTTCCTGAGATTTGTTACCTGCAACAATATTTTGGTTTAAAATACTCTCGCCAACAAAATAAAAAGACCCTGAAATAATAATTAATAGAAATGTTACCTTCACCGCATCAAGCACTTTATTCTGCGACATAGATATTGGGTTAGATTATAATCTAATTATCGTACCATATTTCCCTAAGAAAGTTCTACTGGCTCGTTGTCGGCAAAAGATGTGGCGATCAAATCCGCTCGGTCGTTATGCTCGTGTCCGCTATGCCCTGCCACATAATGCCATTTTGGTTTTAGTTCTTGGTTTAATTCATGAAGCGCTTCCCAGAGGAGTTGGTTCAACACTGGCTTTTTGGCAGCAGTCCTCCAGCCATTTTTAACCCAATTATGAATCCACTCATTCACCCCATTTATCACATATTTTGAATCGGAATGTATTTCTATGTGTTCAGCCTCTGGGAGATGGTTTTTTAGATAGTTCATGGCTTCAATCGCTGCGGTGAGTTCCATGATGTTGTTGGTCGAATGGTCACTCCGCCCTCCGAGCTCTACTGTTTTTTCACCTATGAAAATAACGGCTCCCCACCCTGCCGGACCAGGGTTACCTCTCGCTGCACCATCGGTATAAACTGTGATTTTATTTTTATGCATAAATTATTCTATAGTATATCAATAATTCTAAGCCTTAGCTCTTCGCGACCACGGAAGCGCGACAGGTCGAAAGTTGCATATAAATTTACATAAGCTCCTTCAGATATATCCCCCTCGAAAGAGTCCGGGCTAGAGAAAAAAGCTATCGCCTCGACTTCTTTGCCTTCGCTGTTTGAAACCGTGAGAGATAAATGTTCACCTGAATTATTCTTGCCGAAGCTTTTAGCCTTCGCGACTTTAACCTGCTCGAATAAAAATATTGGCTTCTCGTTTCCCAGACCAAACGGTGCCATCTTGCTAATCTCCTGCCAATTCTTTTTATTCACCATGTTCAAATCCAACTTCAAATCAAATTGAACCCCTTCCTCCCCAGCTGGCCTTTTTACTTTATGAAAGTTGTCTGCCAATGCTTCTTCTAAGAAATGTATTTTCTCGCTATGCACGGTAAATCCACCCGCCATTTCATGTCCACCAAAGTCTAAAAAGTATTCGCTGGTTTCG
>DATDUL010000069.1:0-6655 GCA_036517715.1 Minisyncoccota bacterium | reverse complement strand
TACAAATATTTAGAATCTTTTGGATAAAAAGCGGCTTTGATTGTGTCCAAACCTGGGTTGGAAACTGGCGCATCTGGTAATCCTTTTTCTTTATAGGTTGTCGGCACTGCATCCACCTGAAGTGGCATGCCTATTTTTATACGGTGCCAAAGTATCCCCGATATTATTTCTCGGTCTGCTTCCCCACTAGCCTCTTCTTCTAGAATCGAGGCCATTATAACTATCTCTCTAGTATCTCCACCAGAAGCTTTTACCGCATCGAAAACTTCCTTGGTTTTATTTTTAAAATTTTTACTCATTAACTGCATTACTGAACTTTCATCGTCAGTAGTAGAGAAAAAGTAAGTATCCGGAAAAAGGTACCCTTCCTCTCCACTAGCCAAGGACAAAAACCTTTCTTTGTTAAAATTTTTCAATTTCAAATCGCAAACCTCGGCGATCTCTTGGTTGTCGAAACCTTCGGGTATGGTTATCTTTACCAAGCCTGTCTGTCTATCCCCGGTAGCCATCTTTCTAGCAACCCCAGCCACAGAAAGACGATTGGGGAAAATATAATCCCCAACTACTAAATGTTTTTCATCTCCATAAAATATAACCAAAGTCTCAAAAGCAACTCGAGAACGAATGAAACCACTTTCTTTTAGTTTGAAAGACAACTTCCTCAGACTGTCGCCTTCTTCTACTGAAAATATCTCCCCCGTTTTAAACTCACTCGGTGGACGAACCATGAAAAAATACACCGCCACAAATCCGAAAAGTATGAAAACAGAGATATAAACCCACCTCGGCAAGGTGGATTTATTTATTTCCCCAGTTTCAATTACAGGAACTTGATTTTCCATATGCTAAGTCGGCAAGTTAGTTGGTGGAGCAGCTTCTTTGGATTCAATACGTTCAAGGGTTGGAACTTTAAGCATCTGACCTGGAAAGTGCCACAATGTAGCTATCTCCTCTACGTTCATGACTTGAGTTTTTGATTCAAAAAAAGTCATTGTTAGGTACGGCGTGATCGGCCAAAACAAAAAATTACGCAAAACTTTCTTTCGAAGCGATCCATTGAAAAATCCTCGGTTTCGATAATCCTTGAGCATTCTGTTGCATAATATCGTAACCTTCTCTGGTGCCAACAAAAAGAAACTTCCAAAGAAGCCTCCCCCAGCCAGCGAGTCTGCCTGAGTTGAGTTTACACGCACCAGCTCGTTTACCGGCATGTTGGAATACTGACGAAAGATGAGACGTATATCACGCCGGTGATTCATGTCCCAGGCTTCTTTTTTAGCCACATAACAAGCACGAATACCAGTGTCAAAACCAATCTTTGACATTTTTGCCATAACTCCTTTTACGGCAGGATCCTGAGGAGCGAAACCGGCTGGACGAACAGGGTCACCCTCTCCTGGTGACTGATACCTTTTAAGTAATGCATTCAACACGTCTTCAGATTCTTTGACCCAATCATGTACACCCTTACCGTCTGCGTCTGGAAATTCTTTTTTACTAGGCCTCACAACTATCTGAAGCCACATTTGCTCACCTTTCTTTATCGATCCAAAAAGTTCAATCAACGGCGAAATCGGATCTATTTTGTATTCTTCTTTTGGATCTTTGTCCAATCCATAATCTACATAAGTCTTGATTGGAAAAGCGTCTGGTTTAGCCAAAGCGAATTCACAACCCCACAGTTTCCATTCTCCATCGTCAACTATTTTATCGACAGCCAGTGTATAGTCATCAACAACTTTTACTTGGGCTTGTGGATACTGAGCATACATCTGTGTTTCAATCAAGTCTTTGATACGACTCGGGGTACGAATGTAGAAATGCACCTGGCCATCAATAGATACGAGCTCCAAAGAATACCAAAACCAGATGGCACCCTGCCAATACAATTCAAGACCTCCCTTGTTACTGTGGTGATACAGCGCGTTGGTAAAGAAGAGTTCCATCGCCTTCGGAGACCGCAGGACTTCTCGCGGTGGGACGATTTCCAGTATCACCCAAGTTATCCCAGATTTAAAATCCTGCTGGATGTAGTGCATCCAAACTTTGAACGCGATTTTAAGCAGAAAGTAAAAAGCGATGAGCTCCAACATGAGCTCACGGTTAACAAAGAAAAGTATAACTCCTACGGTAAATAAAATAATACCAACTATATTGTCGGCAATCAGAGAAAATATATCAGTGAAAATACTGTCCTCACTTTTTGCGTCCTTTTTTGCAGGATCTGCCATGCAAACATTTTACTACAAAAATATAGTAAAAAAAAGAAGCTAGTATTAAAAATCAGAACTAAGCTACGGAGTACAAACCTTTTTTATCTTTTTTGAAGTACTTTGTATTGAGGAGGTTGACCAAAATAGTATTCTTTTTGAAATATCTCTCCTTCATGACTTTGTCTACTATATCGTCTTTGGACATTGGACCTTCTTTTTCTAGAATGTCGCGGATTACATCACGAGCGATGCCAGTCTTGTATCCCCATTCAGATAAAGCGTACAAACCTCGGCCTACTAGCACGAAACGCTTGTCTTTGATAAGTTCGTTGTGAACTGTTGCAAAATGAGTTTTGCGGCCAAAAGTTTTACTTATAGAATCTGCTACTTCTTTGAAGTGCATTGGGGAGCCGTGTTTACGCATGACCAAAAAGGCATAATCTTTAACACCCCTTGTTTTAACATTCTGAGAATCAGCTTTACCCCATTCACCGAGTGGATTCTTGCCGATTGATTTTGAGATAGACAACCATCGCTTTGCAACTTCTTCGTCTTTGTATTCGTTTGCAATTTCTTTCATCTGATCGAAAAACTTTTCGATCATTTCTGTTTCCGGAACCAAATCTTCGTCATTTAGACTCTTGTAAAGTAGGTGTAGTGAATTGTGAACATCCTCTGCTAGTTTGTCGTCTACACTCCAGCGAGTTTTGAAATGATCATTCTCTCTGTGTTTAGTAAAGTAGTCTGAAAGAGTTAAATGAAAATGGATGTGATTTTGAGTTAGTTTATCTTTTGCGAAATGTTCTAGAAGTTCTGTTTCTGCAACAATAGAACCGAGAGATTTAACCACATCTTTCAATTCATCAAAAAAAGCCTGCTCAGCTTTGAATGCCGGAGACTTCTTTATCAAACTCAAAGCATTTTCTTCGATTTGTCTGACGCGTTCACGAGTGATTTTGTATTTCTGACCGATTTCTTCCAAAGTTTTACGTTCTACGTCTTCAGCATTTAATCCAAATCGATTTAAAATAACATCTAGCGGTCGTTCTGCTAGATGTGAAGTAATCTTTTTTGTAATTTGTTTTGGTTTGAAAGATTTAGTTGTCATTTTTTATTATTATAAATTATTTATTACGTTGTGACCTTACTCTATCTAATTCAGTTAAAAACTTCTTGCGCAATCGGACTGAATTTGGGGTGATTTCCAAGTACTCATCTTCACCCATGACTTCCAATCCTCTCTCGATGCTCAATACGAATGCAGGTTTGAGAACGATGGCGTCATCTGTACCGGATGCTCGCATGTTTGTGAGCTGTTTACCCTTGGTTGGGTTAACGGACATTTCTTCGCCTTTAAGTACGTTACCTATGACCATTCCTTCGTATACTTCAGCACCGTGATCTATGTATAATATACCACGTTCTTGCAAATTTGCAAGGGAGAAGGCCACGGCCTTGCCTGAAACCATTGAAGACATTGAGCCATATTCGCGTTTCTTGATCTCACCAGCGTAAGTATTGAAGTTTGTGAAGCGTGAAGACATGATACCCTCGCCTTTGGTATCTATTATAAACTCGCCTCTGTAGCCAAGTAATCCGCGAGTTGGGATGTCAAAAATAACACGAACGATGCCCTCCTTCTCTATCATGGACTTCATGAGGCCTTTACGCTTGCCGATCTTCTCAATGACGGTACCCGAGAACTCCATAGGCACGTCGATAACTAGCTCTTCGTATGGTTCGAGCTTTACACCGTTTTCTTCTTTTACGATAACCTCTGGTTGGGACACCTGCATTTCGTATCCTTCACGTCGCATGTTCTCGAGCAATACTGCAAGGTGCAATTCACCGCGACCGTAGACTTTGAAAAAGCTTGGACCTGAATTGTTGCCTTGCTCGGGAGAGAAGTCCACACGTAGACCCACGTTCATTTCTAATTCTTTTTCCAATCTTTCTTTTAATTGTCTAGAAGTTACGAATTTACCTTCGCGTCCTGCAAAAGGAGAATCGTTGACCAAGAAGTTAAGCGACAGCGTTGGCTCGTCGATAGCGATGTGAGGTAGCGGAGTAACACTTTCATCTTCACACAAAGTCTCACCGATGAATATATCCGGTATACCGGCCAGTAGGACAATGTCTCCTGATTCAGCGGATGCAGTTTCTACGCGGTTGATACCTTCGAAACTGAAAAGTTTGGTTATCTTACCCATGCGAGATTTGTCATCATTTTTTACTACTACTTGTTTACCGGAAACTATCTGACCTCCGTATACTCGAACAATAGCTAAACGGCCCAAGAAGTTGTCGTACCCTAGGTTGAAAACCTGAGCGGACATTTTCTCTGACTGATGGTTTGAAGCCACTGGAACTTTCTCTAAGATCAAATCAAGTAATGGGGACAAATCTTTGGAATCGTCACCGATTTTTTTGAACGCTTTACCTTCACGTCCGATAGCATAAATAGTTTCGAAATCTATTTGTTCGTTGTTGGCACCAAGTTCCAAGAAAAGCTCGAGCACTTCCTCGTGCACGCGGTCAGGGTCTGCAGCTGGTTTGTCTATTTTGTTTATAACAACTATCGGTTTCAATCCAAGCTCTAGAGATTTCTTGAGCACGAATCGTGTCTGAGGCATCGGACCTTCAACTGCGTCCACTAGAAGCAAAACAGAATCGATAGCTCGGAGTACGCGCTCAACTTCAGATCCGAAGTCTGCGTGACCCGGTGTATCCACGATGTTTATTTTCGTGCCTTTGTATTTGATAGATGTATTTTTGGAATATATGGTGATACCTCGCTCTTTTTCAATATCGTTTGAGTCCATTGATGCATTTACATCTTTGGCTGCGCCGTTTTGTTGCATAAGGGCATCTGTAAGTGTGGTTTTGCCGTGGTCCACGTGCGCAATAATAGCTATGTTTCGAATTTCCATGATATATGTGTGGGTATTAAAAATAAAAAGCCTTTCGGGCCTGAATTAACCCGTTCACAATAACATGAATTCTTTAATGATGCAAATCATACCCCTTAGAAACATCCCCAAACTCCCCCTTGGGGTTGACATTGTAATAAATCCATGGGAATATCCAGACGAATCAAATAAACTTGTACCATGAAAAAAATAGGCTGGCCGGACATAGTTGCCGGCATCTTTACCCTACTTTGGGAAGGAACCTCCACCTTTATCTTGTTCCAGCAATGGAACACCCTCGAAAAAACTGATGTTTTCGTTCTAGTGTTTTTTATGTTTCTTGTCCCTTTGATTTTCTGGGGTAAAGAAATAAAAAAGTTGCTCGAAAAAGAGAACTAAAAAATTCATTCACGCCCTCCCGCTTCGGGATGGGTTTTCCTTTCACCAACACTTAATTCACTCAGTTATGAAAAACCTCCGCCTTTGTGCACTCGCCACCCTTCTGTTCATCGGTTTTACCGAAACACACGCGCAGACCAATGTAATGAATCCCAAACAAATCTTTTACAGACTCATTCAGCCGATTGTAAGTGATACGGATGGAATTCATCCCATCTTATTTGTGGCAGCCCTTGCTCAAAAAAATCACGACGAACACACCCGTTCCGAATGGAATGCATTCAGTACGGGACTGAGATTCAGTGGTACATTCGAGCATTTTGAACACATATTTGTGTACGGTGAATGTTTTTACCGGTCATCAGAGTATGAAAACAAATACTTCAAACCTTCAGTTTTTACAAAAGATCAGGGGCTTGATTTGGATTTCGGCGCAGGAATGAGATTCCCTGTACAGATTGGCGAAACCGGATTTATTTTTGAAGGTGAATTCACCATACCTTTCAATTTTTTCAATCCAATCTTAACCGCACAACTGAAGTGGGAAAATGAAGCCGAGAATTTTAGCGCCGGATTGCGCAACAGTATCGTTGCAAGAGACGCCAGCATATGGAACCCGGGAATTCACTTCGAATACAGGATATTACCGAGAAGACACTCGAGAAAAAAGTAACAACGAATTTAACGAAACAATCACGACCGCCGGAGCGTACCCAACGCCCCGGCGGTTTATCGTTTGACAGAAAAGTAAACTCGTGGGAATATCGACAGGAATCAAACATACTTGTTCTATATGAAAAAAATACTCACCCTCCTGCTGGCATTCTTGTGCTGGCAACCTGCTCACGCTCAACAGCCAGTTTGGCTTATTGAGGTTGTTTCTTTCCCATCTTTTGATGATGTATCGCCCGAAGCTTTCGAACCGCAGATCACGCTCGCCCTCGACCAAGATTGGGACTTCCATCACTTCTCACTAAGCACCTCAGGCACTTTTTCAGCCTTGAATGGTATTACTGCCGGAAGTGTATATCCCTACGTTTTTTTGTCGTACAATCCACGGGATGAATCTTCGTACACCAGTTTTGGTGTATCAAAAGATATTAACCATTCCGTCGGATATATCGAACTAGGTTT
>DATDUL010000068.1:0-6235 GCA_036517715.1 Minisyncoccota bacterium | reverse complement strand
TGTGCCGAGCTTGGTACCGTGCTAGCAAATGATGAAATCATTTTAGATAAAGACGGTAAAATGGTTTCCGAGCGTGGTGGTTATCCGGTGACAAGAAAAGAAATGCGTCAGTGGTTTATGCGTATTAGCGCCTATGCAGACAGACTGCTCTCTGGGCTCGAGGAGATAGATTGGAGCAATTCTATTAAAGAAATTGAGCGTAACTGGATTGGTAAATCTGAGGGCTCAGAGATTGATTTTGCTTTGGTTGCCGAGGAGGGTGGAGAACTAGGCAAGATCTCAGTTTTCACAACTCGAGCCGACACATTGTTCGGAGTTACCTACGTAGTTTTAGCTCCGGAACACGAGTTGGTTAAAAAAATAAGTGGCTCTGTAAAAAATTTAAATAAAGTAAATGCTTACATCAGCAAGGTTACTTCGTTAAGCGAGCAAGACCGTACAAATGACGAAAAAGAAAAAACTGGTATTGAACTTACAGGTGTCTTTGCTATAAATCCCGCCAACAATGAAAAAGTTCCAGTCTGGGTAGCCGACTACGTACTCGCTTCTTACGGCACCGGAGCTGTAATGGCAGTGCCAGCCCACGACGAGCGCGATTTTGAGTTTGCAAATAAATACGATTTACCAATCAAACAAGTTGTTGTACCTGAAGACTTTTTTAAATCGATAGTGGTTGCTGTTACTTTAGAAAATCAATCCGAATTTAAAAAAGAACTACAAGATAAAAAAATAAAATTCACTTTAGCCGTAAGTTCCATTAGTAAGCGTGAACATATTAGAGTAGAGTTTCAAAAAGATAAACTTGAAGAATTTATATCTCTTGTTCAAAAACACATAATAGGAAATAACTGGGTAGAAATACTCGGAAGTCAAAATATCATAGTAAAAAAAGATGATATATATAGAGATTTTTTGAAAGAATCAGATGAGTGGTTTAAAAAATTCAAACAATGGGAGCCTCTTATAAAGGGACAAAAAAATCTTTGGGATATGTTAGGGAAAAATGCTTTTCTTAATGAATTAATTTGTTATCAAAATGGCGGTAAATTGATTAATTCTGGTAAGTTTTCAGAAGTTAATTCTGAAGATGCTCGCAAGAAAATCACAGAATTTGTAAAAGGTAAATTGGTAACCAAGTATAAAATGCGGGATGCTATTTTTGCGCGACAGCGATACTGGGGCGAGCCGATTCCACTGCAATATGAAAAATCTGGAATTATTCGCCCTCTAGCAGATAAAGATTTACCGCTCGAACTACCCAAAGTAAAATCCTACCAGCCGAGCGGTAACGGCGAATCACCATTATCAGGAGTGAAGTCTTGGGTGAAGGATGGCTATGAAACTAACACCATGCCGGGCTGGGCTGGTTCATCTTGGTACTTCTTGCGCTATATGGACCCAGCAAATAAAAAAGAGTTGGCTTCCAAAGACGCGATAGATTATTGGCAAGATGTTGATTTGTATGTAGGTGGATCTGAGCACGCAACTGGACACTTACTGTATGCACGTTTCTGGCATAAATTCTTGAAAGATATCGGTGTAGTAAAGAGTGAAGAACCTTTCAAAGTACTAAAGAATCAAGGCATGATTTTGGCAACCGACGGTCGCAAAATGTCCAAGCGTTGGGGTAATGTCATAAATCCTGACGATGTTATAGCGACTCATGGCGCAGACACTATGCGCGTGTATGAAGCCTTCATGGGACCGTTTGAATCCAGCCAGCCTTGGTCAACCGACAGTATCGTAGGCTCCAGGAGATTTATTGAGCGGGTGTGGAGACTGGCTGATAAGGTTAAACAGCAACCTTCAAAAAATATCGTTACCGATGAAAAAGTATTAAAACTACTTCACAAAACTATCAAAAAAGTAACCGAGGACATACAGGATTTTGCTTTCAACACTGCTGTTTCATCCATGATGGTTTGGCTAAACGAAGCAGAGAGGGCAGAGGGTTTGAGCAAATCCGACTTCATTAAATTTGTTCAGATTCTAGCTCCGCTTGCTCCAGCTATTACCGAAGAGCTTTGGGAAATCTTTGACAACAAGGGTTCTATTCACAAGTCTGTGTGGCCCGAGTTTGATCCAAAATTAATTATAGAAACAGAATTAAAAATCGCTATTCAAGTCAACGGGAAACTGCGTGCCGAAATGGTGTTAGCTCCAGACGCCACCGAAGACGAGGCCAAGGCCTTGGCTCTGATCAATCCAAACGTACAGAAATTCCTAGCTGGACAAAATCCAAAAAAAATAATTTTTGTTAAAGGCAGACTTATTAATATAGTAGTTTAAATCATTCAATGTCATCGAAACTTCTAGATAGAATTTCTTTCTGGTCAATTTTTGCTACGATAGTTTTTTTACCATTGTTTCTGATACCTTTTGTAAATGCCCCAGTTGAGATTTCAAAAAACATACTAATAGTATTAGGACTGACCGTATCAATAATATCCTGGGCCCTGGCTAGATTTTCTGATGGCGAGGTGCGTGTACCAAAGTCAAAAGTGCTTTTGGCTGGATTAGCTATCGTCCTGGTTACATTCCTTTCTGCTTATTTCTCAGACGCACGAACCACCTCGTTTTTTGGGTTGGTATTCGATGTCGGAACTTTCTGGTTTATACTCGTAGCTTTTTTGTTTATGTTGTTTGCAAGCTTGACGGTACAAACCAAAGAACAAGCGGGGAAGTTACTCAAAGGTTTCTTTGTATCATCTTTGGTTGTTTTGGTCATCCAAACTTTGCGATATTTCCTGCCAGATTTAGCCCTGTCTTTCGGTGTACTACGTAACGGAACAGCAAACACATTTGGAACTTGGAATAGTTTCGGTTTTTTCTCTGGTTTGGTCCTCCTGGCATCAGTTTTTGTACTCGAATTCATAAAGATACGAAAAAAACTTAAACCATTTTTATATGCTCTCATAGTCCTGTCATTTTTTAGTATCATGGCAGTCAACCTGGCTTTAATCTGGGAGCTGGTAGGTATTTTTTCTATAATCTTATTTATAACCAAGGTGTATGTTACTCCGGATGAAATTGACGGGGGGAGTAAAAAAACTGCCCCCTCTCGATATTTTTTTGGTGTTGCATTACTCGCCCTACTGTTTTTCTTGTCAGGCCGAATTATCGGTAACTGGCTTCCTAGTACACTAGGCCTTTTTAACAATGAAATATCTCCTTCGCTTACAACAACACTGACGGTAGGGAAAAGCGCGCTTGGCGAAAATCCTATTTTGGGTATTGGGGCAAACCGCTTTCTGGAAGTATGGGCTAAGTGGAAACCAGTTGGTATAAACGATACTCAGTTTCGGGACGCTGTTTTCAATTCCGGGTCCGGCTTTATCCCAACCATGGCTATTTGTACCGGAGTGCTCGGTATTTTGGCTTGGCTGGCTTTCATTGTTTTAATGGCAATGAACGGAGTTAAATTTTTGTTTAAATCTATCCGACACAAATCCGATGTTACCACCAGTTTGTTTTTTGTACTCGCGATGTTTATGTTTACCGCATCTTTTTTCTATTCCGTAGGAGTCGCTGGTATTATGCTTGCTTTTGGTTTTCTAGGTATCTTCATAGGACAGTCGGCGCTAGAGGGTCACAGTTCTTTTTTCAAATTCAACTTCCTAACAGATCCCAGAAATAGCTTTTTTGCGATGTTTATTTTGGTAGTCATTATAATTACCTCAGCTGGACTCGGAATTCAGTTTATTGAAAGATCGAGGTCGGTGTTTTATTTCAACAAAACTCTTTCAACTCAAGACCCAAACCAAGCAGAATTTTTTATAAATAAGGCAATACTTTTAAATCCAAATGATTTATATTTTCGTACCTACTCAGAAATAAAGTTAGCTCGCCTGGTCATCTTGTTTCAAAAGAGAGCCTCTCTGACGCCAGAGGAACAGGCAGATTTGCAGAATTCTTTTGATGAAGCAGAACGCGGGGCCTCTTTGGCGGTGAAGTACAATCCAAACAACTATCTAAACCATCAAATGCTCGGCGTGGTTTACACTACTGCGGGTGGTTTTGGTGTGAGTGGAGTACAAGAAAAAGCCATCGAAGCTTACCTGTCAGCATTGAAACTAAATCCGCTCAATCCTGGGTTAAGGCTTTCAATCGCACGTGAATACATCACATTGGGTGAATTCAATGAAGCAAAGAAATATGCAGAAGAAGCTTTGAGCCTCGCACCCCACTATACCGAAGCACTTTTTTTACTTTCTGATATTAAAAATAGCTTGGGCACTGTAGAGAAATAATTTTTTATAAAAATGGAGAAAATCTTCAGAATTTTTGGCAAAGAATACAGTAGTATAAATCAGGCGGCATTTCTCCTTGGACTTTTTGCTTTTCTTTCACAGATACTAGGACTTTTCCGTGATCGTTTTATCGCGCACTTCATCGGGCCGTCTCCACTCCTAGATACGTATTATGCTGCTTTTCGAGTACCCGATCTGATATTTATTTCTATCGCTTCACTTGCCTCGATAACAGTACTCATACCTTTCATGGTAGATAAAAGTAACAAAGATGGGACAGGGGAGGCCACACGGGCCTTCATCAGTAACATATTTACCGTATTCTTTTTTGTGCTGGTGGTTGTGGCGACTGTAGCCTTTATACTGATGCCTTATATTGTGCACCTGGTTGCTCCTGGGTTTCCAGAAGTTATGCAACTCAAAACAGTAGACCTATCTAGGATAATGCTCCTGTCACCGATTTTCTTGGGGTTGTCTAATTTATTTGGTTCGGTGACTCAGCTTTTTAGAAAGTTTTTTATCTACGCATTGTCGCCACTTTTCTATAATCTCGGAATAATTCTAGGCATAGTATTTCTGTATCCGTATTTTGGTATCGAAGGGCTCGCCATTGGTGTAGTCTTGGGAGCTTTCATGCATTTCGCGATTCAGGCCCTGGCTTCTTCCAGGCTTGGTATGACGCCCAAGTTTTCAGCAAAAATTAACTTCACAGAAATCAAAAAGGTTTTGATGACTTCGTTGCCTCGGACTTTGGGACTATCGTTGAATAATCTGGCCTTGATAGCTATCGTATCTTTTGCATCCTTTCTAACTTCTGGTTCTATTTCGATTTTCAACTTGTCTCTGAATTTGCAGTCTGTCCCGCTCGGCATCATCGGTCTTTCGTATGCGGTGGCTGCCTTTCCGACACTTACCAAATCGTATTCAGCTGGACGGATAGAAGATTTTAAAAATCAACTACGCAACGCTGCTAACCAAATCATTTTCTGGTCACTACCAATTACGTTTTTGTTCATTGTGCTTCGAGCCCAGATAGTGCGTGTTATTTTGGGGTCTGGGTCGTTCTCTTGGGAGAACACTCGTCTAGTTGCCGCATCTCTGGCGATATTTTCTATTTCCGTAGTAGCGCAAGGACTCATCGCGCTGTTCGCCAGGAGTTACTATGCAATAGGGAATACCAAGAGACCTCTTTATATAAACCTAGTGTCATCAGTTCTGATTGTAGTTTTTTCATATCTTTTGCTATACGCGTTTAAAGAATATCCGGTATTTCATCATTTTATTGAATCCTTGCTCAAGGTTGGAGGTATTCCTGGCACAGAGGTTCTGATGCTTCCACTGGCGTATTCGCTGGGTACGATAATCAACTGCACACTTTTGTGGATTTCCATCAAAAAAGGTTTTATGAAAGGGGAATATTTTATTTTCAAAAACTTTTTCCAAAG
This sequence comes from Minisyncoccota bacterium, assembly GCA_036517715.1. GTDB lineage: Bacteria > Patescibacteriota > Minisyncoccia > Phycocordibacterales > UBA9973 > UBA9973. The sequence goes on along the minus strand of DATDUL010000068.1, from coordinate 540 downwards.
TCTCACTGCTTCATTTTTCATCGGCTTTGTTTCTTATCTTGGTTTAAATATGTTCGACAGTATTTTCAGCAACGAAACATTCTGGGGAGTTTTCCTAGATGGATTTTTGTCCGGAGTTTTGGGTATTATTGCTGGAGTAGCAATCCTTCGATTGTTTAGGAACAAAGAATTGGCTGATTTGACTCAAGTACTCAAAACCAAGTTCTGGAAGACCAAGAACCTCGTCGCCGACCAGGAAAGTATGTAAATTAAGGGTTTTGTGATATATTAAGCAGACACCCCACAAGGGTAATTTTATGTCTAATTTGAGAAAGGTTTTTTCATATTACTGGAGATTTATAAGGCCGAACCGGATTGCCTATTTTTCTGTGTTTTTATCTTTAACAGCTAGGATGATTTTCGGGTCTATATTTACTGGATATATTTATAAATTATTGATTGATACATTAAGTAATGAACTTCTATCTGTCAGTGAGAGATACACTTTGGCAATCAATGTGTTTATACCTTTGGTACTGTCTTTTTTACTAGCACTGGCTC
>DATDUL010000067.1:0-4328 GCA_036517715.1 Minisyncoccota bacterium | reverse complement strand
CTATACTCGCCTCCGCCTCCGCCTCCGCCTCCTGAACCACCGCGAGCTGTACCAGTTCCACCACCCCCCGCACCACCGCCACCACCGATACCTTCGATAGTATTAGCTCCTGTATCAAAATCGAAAGGTACTGCCCAGCTAGTACCGGCAGTTAAAATATCTACCACAACTGCGTCGTTGGCTATTTGCCATTTGCGAGCTTCGATAAATTCCAATGTACCACTTTGACTAAATTCAAGTGGGCCGAGTAAGTGAAAATCCGGACTTCTGTCTGGAGCATCGAAATAATATCCTATAACCGCTTCCTTGCCAGCCTTAATATTTAAATTCCAAGAAATAACTTTATCTTCACCGTCTATGCCAATACTATCGTAAGGAATACTTTTATTTGGTTTAGTAATCCCAAAACTCGCTGGCACTCGTTCTACAACCACACCACTCCAATCAATTTTAGAATTTATGTACATCGTGACTGGATACTTGGCCAACGGGTTGATACGAGTCGGTCCTACCCTTCTGACATCAAACAAAGGACTCCCAGTTACTTCAAATGTATCAGTCATGCTTTTCGTACCGTTTTCGGTAGTAGCAATAATTTTCATTTGGTATGAACCAACTTCGGTTATAGCTTCATAGTAAGCGTAGTAATCTGGAACATAAATGACGTTGTTCGGTCCACACCTCGAATCAGCTACGATACTGCCACTTTCAGTGTCAAAATTATTTAATACCCCACTTGGACTTTTTATTTCCAACTGTATATCTGCATTACATATAGTCTCTCCTTTATCATTTAGAACTCCCATTTGGAGGTACGCCTTGTCCCCTGGTCTATATATAGATTTATCGGTGTTTATAGCTAATACTCCCCAAGTAAAATCTTGCTTATAAATAATATCGGCATAATCAGTTCGCAGTGTTACGTTGAGAGTATATTTACCGGGGCGAAATTGCCTCCCTGGTTTTTCAACATTGACGACTTGTTTTGAAACGCCGTTTACTTTGATGGTATTGATGGCCGCCACAATTTCAGTCGGTTGTTGTAACGAGTCAAAAACTTCTGCTTTTATAATATCGGCTTTAAATATACCGGCTAAGGCAACCTTTGTATCTAAAGATGAAGTAAAGTTCTCAAGAATATCGAGTGGGGTTATGTTACTGCTGTCCTCGTTAGTTTTCACCTTATCCTCAAACAAAGGAAGCACTATTACACCAGTAGCGTCTGTCGGCGCAGTGAGGGGTTCTGACAAATCTTTTTCCTCTCCAGGTAAAATATTTTCTATTAGTAAATCAACAAGACCACTGTTACTTTCTTTGTCTTTCGACAGGTCGATATTGTAAGCACTATCAGGAAAAGACAGGTTGTTAATCAGCGTCCCCTCAGGATCAGAGACTATCTCTGCTTGACCACTTTTCAGCAAAGTCTCTATTTCAAATAGTGACAAATTCGGATCTTCTATATCAAACACCGGTGCATCATCCGAACCAAAGTCTGTCACATCAGAAGTGATGGCCCCTAGACCCTCGTCAGTTACTTCGATGATTGGTAATTCTTTTTCTGGTTCAACGTTGTCGTATTCTACTTCCAAGTATACCGAGTCTAGATACACAATCGGTGGAGTGTCGATGGTTGGCAAATTCTTGATTGAAATTTGAACCTTTGATAAATCTTCCCAAGTTTTAATATCAGGATCAGTTATTTCAAAACTAGTATTTTGCCAAGATGTTTTGGAAACCTTACCCAAAGACTTCCACCCTAAACCATCAATAGTATACGAGACTTCCAGAAAATCGTCGCTTACTGGTTCTTCTTTTATTAAATCTACGGCCACCGGTAATGGTTCAGCGACCACCTCTTCGGCGCTCGTATCATTTTCAACAGGAGTCGATGTTGCTTCTACTTCTGTTTCTATTTTTGTTTCTACTTCCGTTTCTGGGACGGGATCTGGTGCAGCTTCTTCGGTAACAAGAACTGAATTACTTGTATCTGTTGTCTCTAATGCGTCTGTAGTTTCTGCGGTTACAACAGGAACTACTGGTTCAGGAGTTGGTTCTGGGGCTGGGACAGGAGTTGGTTCTGGGGCTGGCGTTGCTTCCGGAACAGGCTCTGGCACAGGAGTTGATTCTGGTGCGACTTCCTGTGCAAAAACTTTGGTAATTATTCTATCCAAGAATGACTGCGGTGCTGGTTCAGGAGTTGGTTCTGGGGCTGGGACAGGATCTGGGGTCGAAGCTGGTTCTGGGGCTGGCGTTGCTTCCGGTGCTGGTTCTGGGGCTGGCGTTGCTTCCGGAACAGGCTCTGGCACAGGAGTTGATTCTGGGTCCGTTGTGTTTGGCTCTGGTTCAGTTACAGGATCAGACTGGAGTTCAGGTATGTCGCTGTCATTTTTTACTTCTATTATTTCTAGTTTTCCTTCCTCACTTCCTGCAGGTTCCACACTTGGTGTTTCTTCTGTTGTTGGAGCTGGAGTTCCATTTTCCAAAATTCCTTCAACACTTGGCACAGTCGATTCAACTACTATAGGAGAGTCAGTGACCAACCAAGAAAACTTCAGCACAAACTTTTTAGGTACAGCTGTACCTTCCTTTGGTGTGTCACCTTTAAACCCGCTACAAAAAATATCCGCTATACTGTTTGATAAAACTGCGGAGTTGCCATCAGAAAAATCAGCACCGCCATCTGCTACCTCGGGTTTGCCCGAAGCATTGTTTGAATTTTGCCACCCACCGAGACATGTGTCCGCGTAAAATGTTGCGACATTTGCTTCTGTATAAAAAAATGAACCGAGAATAAAAATTAAAACCAAGAAACCCAGAGCCCTACCTAGTGCTTCTTTACGAAGCAATAAAAACCTCCAATAATCTTTTATGGCTTCTTTGTGAAATTCAATGAGGGGAAGTCTCTTTCTCAAATTTAAAACCTTCTCGTCTTTTTTTTTCACACGCATGTTTCGGCCGAACATAATATGTAATTATATCACACGAGATGACGTGTCTAAATCAGTTTTTTGATATCTTCCTCGTATTTTTGCATAACTTGCGCACCAGCTTGCATTTGGTCCATTCCACCCTTAACTTTTTCCTGTATTTCAAGTGCAATTTTTTCAAAAAGCTTAGGATCTTTCTCCATCATTTTGATAAAAAGCTCTATTTGCTCAGCTGGCACACCTTGGGTTCGTAACATCTTACGAATTAAAAAATTTTTGAACATATTGGTATATTAACTTACTCGTCCACAATTTCAAAATCATCATCTTCCCGCCTTAATCCCTTGCTTCTTCTCAGTAAATAAACACCCCACCCTGAAATGCTAAGCAATAAAAATAACCCTGACCCGTACAGAAATAAATTTTTTTTGTATCCCTTGGGTAAACTTGCGTAACCGCGAGCTGACAAACTGTCCCCTGTCACTTCGTTGTTCAAACCAGAAGTATCTACGGTCGTTGCGGTTGTGTTTATACTAGAAGTTTTTGATCCCGACTTTGCGAGGATTACTTTTGTTTGCGACTTTGGTGTATTAGTTTCTTTGTAATCAAAAACTAAATCCGAGTTCGCGTTGTAAAGCAGAAAATCTTTGGACTCACTGTAAACAAAATTCGTTACCCTGGGCGAATAAGAAACTTTTTGATTTTTTAGAATCACGGTGTTCTTGGGTAAAACAAAAGACTGTCCCTGATACACAATCCTCCACAGAGAAACATCTACATCGTATTTTGAATTGTTGGCGAGCTCAACAAAAAAGTCTTCTGCGCTACCAATGTTTGATATATACACAGAGGCGGGTACAACTTTGATGGTTGCTTGGAAAGTAGCGTCGGGTTTAAACAAATATTCGCTTGAATAATACTCCAGAGTTAGCACGTAATCGTTCGGATAATAATATATGTGATTCACAGGCGTCTTGTCGATTACTTTTGATTCTGCGCTTGCCCCATCACCAAAATTCCAAACGTATCTACCGTAAATCAGCTCCTCTCCATTTATGCCGAGTGTCGTAGCTTGAAAAAAAGCTGGCATCCCGGCAAAAATCAAACTATCGTAATCTACTTTGGTAGTTATCTTTTTATTAGGCACCGCTGATGTAGCGGACGAAGTATTACCAGACCCACTTTCACTATTGTTTTCCTGAGCAGAGTTTCCTTGGCTCGCATTTTCTGTATTTGAATTATTTTGTTCGTTGTCGCTAGTATTCGAGGCACCTGGTGTCGGAGCTACCGCAACCCAACTCCCGGAAACTTTCTGCAAACTTTTACCATCTCCTGCTCCACCAGTAGTCGAAGCATAAGAGTACTCATCGCTCACTTCTAAGTCAGAATTTTTTATGGCTA
>DATDUL010000066.1:0-29691 GCA_036517715.1 Minisyncoccota bacterium | reverse complement strand
TACCAGCCTCACGGAGCATCCAACCACAGGCTTTGTGAATCAGGTCGTGAGTATGTTTGTCCAAGGTGTCTACTATTTTAAATGTCCAATCAAGCTCCCCTTTGCGAATGAATGCAAAAGTCGCCACTATAGCAATGCGTTGCTCCCACAAATCTTTGGAGTGTGACAGGGTCAGGAGGATTTTCTTGTCTTCTTTCTCTGTCAGAAAGTCCCCGAGTATCTGATGCGCCGTCGAATCCACCAGGTCCCAGTTGTTCACATGTTTGGTATTCTCTAAATAAAATTTCACCAACTCTGCCTTTAGCTTTTGATTTTGATCTTCTTTTGCTTTTTTGTACTGGACAACCAGGATTAAAAGCCCCACCAATCTGACTTCGTGGACCTTGTTCTCGAGTAGTTTCAAAATATCTTTTCTGGGTATCAGGGCGTGTTTTTCTGCAATTTTGCGGGATGTAGGCACATCGAGTCCCCAAAATATGTCGCCCTCACCATACTGCCCCTTGCCCGTCTTGAAAAACCTAGACAGCACCGCGCCTTCCTTTTCATTTCGATACCTTTTAATTTGTTCTATTATCTTTTGGTCCATAGGTGCTCTACTGCAGTAGTATATGTTAAATCCGTTTTATTTGCATTTTTGCCCAAAATATGGGATACTCTCCGCATGGATTTGGTAATACAAATTCTGCCTTACGCGCAGATAATACTTTCAGTCATATTGGTCCTCTCTATTCTCCTCCAGCAATCGGGGGCGAGTGCGGGTGGCGCATTGGGCGGTGATACTGGGTCCTTTCACAGTACTCGCCGGGGATTTGAAAAATTCCTTTTCATTTTGTCTATCGTTTGCGGAATACTCTTTGCTTTAACTGCTTTTCTTTCGATTCTACTTGAAGCGAAGGTTTAAACCGCGCACAACTCTTAAATCATGCAAAATTTATATACTCTCATACGTAATTGGCGTTTGCCCGCCCGTATCAAAGGAGCCCTTTTCCGTTTTTCAAAAATGGAGTGGCGCATATTCTTTGCGTTCGGGATACTACTAATTGTAGCCACCCTGGGACTGCTTCATCAGGTCAACAATGCTTTTATGACCGAAGTTCCGATGCGTGGTGGAAACCTGAGCGAAGGCATCCTGGGCACTCCTAGATTTGTGAACCCAGTACTAGCTTCCTCTGATGCTGATCGCGATTTGGTAGCTTTGGTTTACGGAGGACTGCTCCGAAAGAATTCTGATGGTAGCCTGATTCCTGACCTAGCAGAGAAATATGAACCATCGGATAATGGGCTGACCTACACCTTCACCTTGAAAGACAAAATATTTTTCCACGATGGTGAACCAGTCACAGCCGACGATGTGATATTCACTATAAACAGTATCAAAGACCCAGTGATCAAAAGCCCTCGCAAAGCAGCCTGGGACGGAGTCAGCATAGAGAAAGTAGATGAAAAAACTGTAAAATTCACCCTACGTCAGCCATACACTTCATTCTTAGAAAACACTACCATTGGTATCATGCCGGCTCACATTTGGGAGGGTTCACCCATAGAGCTCAACGAAGCCAACACCGAAGCTGTCGGCACCGGACCATTTCAAGTAAAAAATGTAAACAAGTTATCTTCTGGAATTATCGACGAATTTAAATTAGAAAGTTTTGACAAATTTATTCTGGGCAAGCCTTACCTCAACAGTATGACTTTGCATTTTTATCAGAATGAAGAAGATCTGATAACCGGACTCACCGGTGGTGAAGTAGCCCAAGCATCTTCTATCTCATCCAAAGAAGCCGAGAAGTTACGAGACGAAGGTCAACCAATCGAATCTCTGCTTCTACCACGAGTTTTCGGATTATTTTTCAACCAAAATCAAAACCAAATATTCACTGACAAGAGTGTTATAAAAGCTATCAATATGGCAATCGACAAAGAATCAGTGGTCAGCGAAGTACTCTCAGGTTATGGTGCACCGATAGACGACCCTCTACCCCCAACCACATCTGAATACTACAAACTAAGCGGAGAACACAAACTAACTCGCGAAGAACGTATTCAAAAAGCAAACGAAATATTAAAACAAGGAGGATGGGCCAAGAACGAATCGGGATTATTGACCAAAACGACAACCGACAAGAACAAAAAGAAAAGTACCGAACAAATATCTTTTTCAATTTCAACCAGTAACGCCCCTGAACTAGCCCGTGCTGCCGAAATCATCGCCAGCGACTTGGGGGCCCTGGGTATGACGGTAGAAGTAAAAACTTTTGAAACAGGCAACCTAAACCAAATAGTCATTCGCCCACGCAAATACGATGCACTTTTCTTTGGACAAATTATCAATCATGAATCAGACCTGTTTGCTTTCTGGCACTCTTCTCAACGCAAAGACCCAGGACTCAATGTAGCCATGTACGCCAACGCAAAAGTAGACAAGATATTAGAGGATGCCTTCGTAGCCACCAAGAAAGAAGATCGAATAAAAAAGTACGCTCAGTTTGAAGAAGAGATTAGAAAAGACATGCCAGCAGTTTTCGTATATAGCCCAAGCTTTATTTATGCCGTTTCGCCAGAACTTCATGGATTTACTTTGGACCATATAACCTCACCTAGTGACAGGTTTGGAAGTTCATATTTGTGGTATACTAGAGTCGACCACGTTTGGAAAATCTTTGCTCCTAAAGAAACAGAGCCTAGGTACTAGAAACAAACGAACTCTTAATTAATAGTTAAATAAAAGTAAGAAGAAAAAGGATGAAAAAGAACAGATTATCTTTCAGTGCGGTTAGTATTGATACAAGCAAGTCGGAAGATCACAAACACAGAGATTTTAGAACACCCCACCACCGCACAGGGAGTGGAACAGTCGGCGACGCAAACCAAAACAAGAAAACGAAGAGTTCAACTTTTCAATATTCCAAGTTTGGTAAAAAGGGTCGTGGACCACGCAAATTCGGCAACGCTCCGGTACGCAAAGCAACAGACAGTCTAAACGTGCCACCACCAGCTCCCGGAGTAATACGCATTATCCCACTTGGTGGTGTTGAGGAAATCGGTAAAAACATGACCGCTATCGAAATCGGAGACGACATCATCGTTGTCGACGCAGGTATGCATTTCTCTACCGAAGAAACACCGGGAGTCGACTATGTTATCCCGAACACAACCTACCTAGAAGAAAGAAAAGACCGCATCCGCGCCTTGTTCGTAACTCATGGACACTTAGACCACATAGGAGGTATTCCCCTTGTGCTATCTCGCATAGGCAACCCTCCGGTTTATTCTAGAAACCTTTCTATATTGATGATGCGAAAGCGCCAAGCAGAATTTCCGCAACTACCAGCAATGAAAGAAAACATCGTCGAGAAAACAGACACCATTATGTGCGGTAAAATCAAAGTCAGATTCTTTGGAGTTACTCACACCATACCGGATTCATTGGGAATAATAATCGAGACCGACCACGGATGGATAGTGACCCCAGGAGACTACAAACTAGACCAGGTTGACGGAATCGTATCCAAAGAAGAAGAAAAAGAATATTCAATTTTTGACAACGCTAAAGTTCTGCTTCTACTCACCGACTCTACAAACATCGAAAACGAAGGATTTTCCCTTCCTGAAATCAAAGTTCACCAAGGATTGGAAAATCTAATCCGTAAAATAAACGGACGCATCATCATAGCCGCTTTTGCTTCCCACATCACCCGACTAGCCTACGTGGTGAAAGCAGCTGAAGCATTGGGCAGAAAAGTAGTCCTCGACGGACGATCTATGAAGACAAACATCGATGTAGCCATAGAAGCCGGATATTTCGAACCGAAAAAAGGAACCATCATACCCATCGAAGAAGCAGACAACTATCCTCCACACAAAGTAGTTATTTTGATGACAGGTGCTCAGGGTGAAGAATTCGCTTCGCTCAATCGTGCAGCCAACAAGTCTCATACAAAATTCCAACTTCACAAGGGTGATACTATCATTCTCTCTTCTTCTATCATTCCTGGAAATGAAAGAGCTATCGAGAGGATGAAAGACGGCCTCGCCAGACAAGGGGTTAAAATCATCGGCTACCGAACCCCGGGTGAAGACTACGTTCACGCAACCGGTCACGGAAACCAAGAAGACGTGAAATGGCTACACCGGAAAACCCATCCAAGATTCTTTATCCCTATTCACGGAAACCACTATCGTTTAGTACTACACAAAGAGCTAGCTATGGATTTGGGAATGCCGGAGCAAAACGTCATCGTTCCTGACAACGGTTCCATCATCGAAATCTCCCCCGATGGAGAGAAGATATACCTACGCAAAGAAAAAGCACCATCTGGACTCATGATGGTAGACGGTGTGTCCGTTGGCGACAGCACAGACGTGGTTATCAAAGACCGTCAAATGCTCGCCCAAGACGGTATGTTTGTCATCATCGCGGTGGTAGATCAGAAAACTGGAAAATTAAAGAAATCCCCTGACTTGATATCCCGAGGTTTTGTATATCTTAAAGAAAACCAGGAACTGCTCCGACAAGTCCGCATAATCATCAAGAAAAACATAGAGGACATAACTACCAGGAACCCTGGAGCTGATTTAGACTATATCAAAGCAAGTGTAGGAGAAAACATTTCCAAGTTCTTGTACCAAAAGACATCCAAGCGCCCACTCGTCATTCCAGTTGTACTTAATATATAATGGATAGATGAAAAGAACGGCAATTAACAGAAGAATCGTCTACCTGGCTGGTTTTTTGTTCTCGTTACCTTTGGCTCTAACTTCCTATATCAACTCCAGTTTTTTGGAAAACTACATAAGCTCAAAGTACGTCGGTGTCCTGTACACCTGCGCAGCAGTCCTAACTATTACTTCCCTGATGTTCATGCCGAGGTTGCTTTCCAAGCTAGGCAACCTGAGGGTTAGCATTATCCTTTCGCTAATCTTTTCCCTGTCTTTGCTTGTACTTGGGCTTGATGGAAATGGTGCATGGGTTCTGCCTGCTTTTATAATGTATTTTGTTTGCTCGATATTAATCGTTACCACCTTAGACATATTCATCGAGGATTTTTCTGGTAATAAATCTGTCGGCAAACTACGCGGAACATACCTGACGATCACCAGTTTAGCCTGGGTACTTTCTCAAGTTATTTCTGGAAGCATTATTAGTCGTACTTCTTATGGCGGGATTTACTTCATTTCTGGAATACTCTCTTTGCTTATGGCTTGTGTTTTGTATTTCTTTCTACAAAAATTCAAGGACCCGGTATACAAGAAAATGGTTCTGGTCAGAACTTGTAAAACCTTCTTGAAAAACAAAAACTTGGGTAAAGCGTATTTAATAAACTTAATTCTTAAATTCTTCTACGCTTGGATGGTTATTTATACACCCATATATTTGCATGGAAATCTTGGTTTTGGATGGGATGAAATCGGAATTATATTTTCCATAATGCTATTACCGTTTGTATTGGTAACGTTCCCACTGGGAAAACTTTCCGATAAAATCGGAGAAAAGAAAATACTCGCGCTGGGATTTTTGATCGCTACTGGTACCGTTTTTACCATTCCTTTTATTCAAGAACACAGCATACTCATCTGGGCCCTCGTGTTGTTTGCTACCCGTGTGGGAGCCGCCACGATAGAAATAATGAGTGAAAGTCATTTCTTTAAAATAGTTAAAGAAGAAGATGTGGACGAAATCAGCTTCTTTCGCAACACTGGACCCGTGTCGTTCATCATCGCTCCTTTAGTCGCGATACCAGTATTACTTTATACTCCATCTTTTGAGTTTATCTTTTTTGCTCTGTCAGCTATCCTGCTTTTAGGACTTTTCATAACCCTCCGCCTCAAGGATGTAAAATAGTTTCGGTATACTAGTCTTTCGCTACTTCCAGGGTCACGTAAACTGTTTTCTCAACACCCTTGTGTAATATCTTGAGGCGTATAATGTCCCCTACTTTTCTACCACGTACTACGGTAGCCAGACTTTTATCTTCTTCGATTTTTACTCCATCCACTTCCAAAATAATATCGTTTTCTACAATTCCTGCTTTATCAGCTGGACTACCTGGCAGAACTGCCAGCTCACTCCCATTACTGCCTGGCTTGACCAAGACACCGTAATCAACAGGCAAATTGTTCTTGGCTTTAATCTCTGGATTGATAGCTACGTAGCGGATACCCAAGTACGGGCGGACTATCTTACCAGTTTTTTTCACTGAGTCGATGGCGCTTTTTACGCTATTGATAGGCAAAGCAAACCCTATATTTTCAGAACCCTGAGCTACGGCTACATTCACACCTATTACTTGCCCAGCTAAATTAAGAAGCGGGCCACCAGAATTACCGGGATTGATGGCTGCATCAGTTTGAATAACCTTATCCAGAAGTTCGGTAGCGCCTGCACCATCGCCAGCGGTGATAGACCTGGAAAGGCCTGAAATCACTCCTACCGAGACGCTGTTCTTGAACTCAGCCAAAGCATTACCTATGGCTATGACAGTTTGACCAACTTCTAAACCATCTGAATCACCAAGTTTGAGATAAGGAAAACCAGAACCGGTGACTTTAATAAGGGCAATGTCTAGGACCTGATCTCGAGCGATAACTTTGGCATCATATTTTTTTCCACTGTTAGTGTAAACCGCGTATTCAACATTATCTGCACTAACCACATGCCTGTTGGTAACAATCAATCCGTCAGAAGAAACGAAAAACCCTGATCCACCCCCGACTTCTTTTTTCTCGGTACCGTTTTGTCTGTATCGTGGAATGTTAATGTTAAAACCAGGTAACAAATCCCCAAATGGATTCTGGTTTTGATTTGGATCATTGTACACTTCGTACTTTGGAACTTCTTTGGTAATGATTATCGAAACCACTGCTGGGTTGGTTTGTTTTACAGTATCGATAACTGTGTTTTCTTGCTTTTGATCTAGGTTCTCGGGTTTGCTCTCTACAATCCCTGCAATCAAGTTGGTAGTCACCTCCTCTGGTATCTTTATGTCCTCTAGGGGTTTCGATGCCACCATACTAGTACTTTTCAAATATTCAGTAGCAAAATAGCCAAAAATCTGGGCCCGGAAATTCCAGACACCCAACCCGACCAAAAACACGGTTACCAAAGACGAAGTAACTCCGACCATCAGATAACGCGCACTCGTATTTAATTTAATCTTAATTTCTTGGTTAAAAAACCCTTTAATTTTTTGTTTGATTATGTCTTTCTGCATTTGTTTTATGTACTTAAATGATTAATTAACGACCGAAAAACATATATATTATATACAAAAAAATACAACTGCAAGCTATATTTTTCCACTTAAATAAAGAAACCCAACATCACCGCGGTTATATTTACCGCGGAATGAGCAATACAAACCAAAAGAAAATTGGGCTTATATAAATATACCATTGAAGACAGCATCGAACCAAAAAAGGAGAAGACTATGACCAGGGGTGGTACATCATAAATAATATGCATAAAGGAAAACACCAGTGCACTAGCCAGGATGACTAGCGACTTTTTGTTGAGAAGTATAGCTAACCTTTGAAGCAAAAATACCGAGAAAGCAAACTCTTGAAAAACTGACATCGGGATAAAAAACACCAGTCTCTGAATAATGGTTCTAAGTGTCAGGGTGTTACTGGTAACAAAATAATGATCAAACATAAGCAGAGCAACAATAAGCAGAAGCGAGGAAGCCGCATAGTACGGCCAACCACTTTTGATGTTATCGGTCCTAAGTCCCAGGTCGTGGTGAGTCCATTTTTCTACTCGAACGATGCTGTAAATAATAAGCGAAGACGCTGCTAGCAAGAAGAATTTAGCCTCTTGGCTTATTACCCCAAAATAAAGTAACAATATCGGTAAGATGAATATAAATACTATCTGAGTTAGTACGATTGACCTACCAGGATGGCTTAACATCTAGTTATTTTACCACAACGATTTAGTTGCTCAAGTTGGGGTCTTTGAAGTTTTTACTTTTGGGTTTCCAGTCGACAAAGTTTCCAGCCTGCCTCTCGATCATATCCGTCGGACGTAAATTCTTGAGTTGTTTTTTGTTTACCACCTGGTGGTGCTTTATTTTATCCAGCGCTTCATCTATCTCCCACAAGTCTTCTTTCGTATACACCCAATCAACTTTCAATTTGTTTAGGTTAAAAGGATTTGAATAACTACGCATGGTTTTTGCGCCATTTTTATTTAAAAAATACTCATGAAAGTACGACATCGCAAGCTCGCGAATGTTTTTATACACCGGATCACGGAAACGTAAACAATAATGGTTGGTTTTAGAAACAGCCCCCCAGTAGCCATCAACCTGAAAAGGTGTCACCACGTGGTCAAAATCATTCTTGGTAGCCTTGAGATGCATTACCATGGGTATGTGTCCATGCAAAGACAGAATATAAGCACCCAAGAGGGCCCCTTCGAAACAGTGGATACTCCCTGTTTCAATCGAAGAGTACGGAGACTTGATAGTATCGTTACCATCTTCTTCAAAATTAAAAGGAAATTTATTCAAATAATCTTGAACTTTGGCAGGGGTATTTAATTTCTTGAAAATTTCTTTCTGTTTTTTGGAAAAACTTGGCATTTTATTCTAGTCACGCTTTCCATAGAAGTGTGCCACGACGACTACCATAAGTAGTCCCATAAGCGCTGCCAGAGAAAGGGTCGGGATCGAGATTAATCCTCCGAATTCGTATACTAGTTGTTGGTAGCATGATACTCCAGAAGCATCACAAGGCAGGTTACCAGTATCAGCGAAATAATACATTAGGTTGTGGTAGACCGACAAAAGAAAACCTAGAAAAAGAAGTGGGATAACGTAGTGTATTACCTTTCTATCTCGTGACCAAAGAGCCATACCAAAAAGTACGACTTGCGGATACAAGAAAATACGTGCCCACCAGCACAGATAACACGGAGCAAAGTTGATCACCTCAGAATATATCAAAGAAAAAATCGTTCCTGACAGAGAAATCAGAAAACCAATTTCCAAGAAATGCTTGTCGATGAATCCCAGAAATTTATTCTTTTTGGGACCAAAGAACAATACAAAAAATGTTACAAAAGAAATAATTACCAGGATTATAGCTCCTACTCCAAGTACTAAGTTAAAATAATGTATTGTTTCGTAGCTCATATTATTCCGCAGGTGTTTCTGCGGGTATTACACAACCTGTTTTTTCAGCTAAAGCTTCAAAGGTTGCTTCCCCGTTTATGCGAGAACCGTCTGCGAATTCCCAGGTTGGATAACCTTCTATGTTTTTATCCATACAAATTTGAACCTGAGAGTTACCGTCTGGAGTTGAACATTCAACATACGGCAGTAATTTGGCAGAAGATCCAAAAAGTTTCTTTTGAGCCTGACAGTGAGGACACCAGAAAGCGCCATAGAACACTGCACCCTTGTCCTTTATACACATAGCAAATTCGTCATATTTACCAGGACCATTTGTCTTGGAACCCATTCCGACCCCAGAAACCACGGAAACTATAGTACCAACAATCAAAACTAGTATTACTCCAATAAAGATTTTTACATTCATGTTCATGTTTTTCATATATTATGATTCTACCGATATTCACGAACTAAATCAATACGGCCAATTTAGGTAGGAAAATAACAAGCCCAACTATGGCGGCAAATAAAGTTGCCAGCAAAACAGCTCCGGCGGCGACGTCTTTTGTATCTCGAGCATATGGATGATATTCGGGAGAAGTTAGGTCGATATCGATTTCAATCGCGGTATTGATAGCTTCAGTTACAAAAACAAATCCAATAGCCAAAACAACAAAAAGCCATTCTGTTGCCGAGATGCACAAAATATACCCCAAAACAATCACCGCGACGGCGAAAAATAGATGTACCCAAGCATTGTGGGTTGTTTTAAACATTATACCCAACCCCCGCCAGGCATGGTTAGTGCTACGAAGTCGTGCTATCAAGGAAAAGTTTTCTTTGTCTTTTGTAGGGGTGTTTTTTTCCATTTAATTTAAATACTATCGTCTGATAATAACACCGTTATCAAGCTCTACAACACCCTCGGAGCAACCGAACAAACTGTTAGCCTTGGCTCTAGTGGATTTATATATGTAACCAGTCGGAGTGGTAATACCCCAAGGTAGGAGTATGTCAGTAATATACTTTGCTTGGAAATTCTTTACAGCTTGAAAACTCAAAGGTCCAAATTTACCATCAATAACCAAACCAGCATTTAAATCATCGTTCAAAAACTTTTGCCATCGCTTTGCTTCGTTTGTGTCATTTACTCTTGAGTTAAGTTTTAAATATTGAGTAAAATGTGGGCAGAAAACTGGATTGGTATCGACAAAGGTATTTTGACTATTATTAACTATCGGACATTTATTCCCTGTCAGAGGAGAGTATGCAGTAAAAGCAGTACAACCTTCTGTTGATAGATTTTGATTATTTGGTTGATTAGACTGAGTCACGGTAAACGAGGCGATTGTAATAACATTAGACATATTGCCCGTAGCATCTACAACTTTGATAGTACAGTTTGTATACAACCCAGCGTTTAAAGGCTTGAATATTATATTGTTAAATCCGTAGCTCGCATTCGTGGTGGTGGAAGAACAAGCACCGCCATATATTATTGTCCCCGCTTCGCTAGAAGTAAAAGTATAAGCCGGGGTTGAACTCGCATTTTGACCGATGATGCTAATTCCATTTATGAACGGACCCGCATCATCATTGCTGATCACTATAGGCAGGGCTGGTGCGTATCCACTCTCGATATTATTAACCTTTTGAGTATAAGTAACATTGTGACTACTGGTAGTGAGTGGTGTAACGAGTGTGATTGTAGCTACCCCATTTACACAAGATCCTGTTTGCGGTATTGCAACTCCATCAATATACAAAGTTACCAAGCTTCCTGAAATACAAGTGGTTGCAAAATCCGGCGTGGCATCCGTTGTGATGTTGTCTGTATTACTACTGCCGGTGTCGGTCGCAGCCGTCATGTCAGGTGCAGTAGTTGGCGCAGGTGTTGTATTGGGTGGAGGCGGTGGAGGTGGAGTTACAGTATCCCCCAGCCTAGCTAAATGAAAACTATTAGTACCATTGTAAGTAGTGAATCTACCAGCAATAAGGATTTTGGTATCTGTTTGGTGCGCTGTCGAAAACACTGCACTGTTTGTTCCGGTACTAGAATTAAAACTGGTATCGAGCGTACCGTCTGCGTTTACTCGAACTATATTATTCCTAGCGACATCGTTGTACTTAGTAAAATAGCCAGCGACCATGATCTTTTGGTCTGCTTGTAGGGAAATATGATGCACTTCTCCCAAAACTCCTGTACCCGGATTGAAAGTAGTATCAAGTGAACCGTCAGAATTCAGTCTGGCGATGTTATTTCTAGCAGTACCATTATAAGTGGTGAACACACCACCTATCAGAACCTTGCCGTCGGATTGACGAGCTACACCCAAAATACCTCCATTAGTACCAGTACCAGGAACGAAGGTGGTGTCTATCGTACCATCAGTATTGAGTCGTGCTATACGGTTGGTAACAGTGTTGTCATATTTATAAAAATCCCCGGCGATAATGATCTTGCCACTTGGCTCTATCAAACTCGCATACACTATAGCAGTATCAGAATCTATTGTGCCCGTTGCTCCGCTACCAGTCTGAAAAGAAGAATCTAGAGTGCCATCACTATTTAAACGGAGAATATTCTTCTGTGCGATGTCTCCATCATATGTACTGAAGTTTCCACCTACGATTACTTTTCCATCGGCTTGGACTGAAACAGTTCTAACCTCGCCATTTAGACCCTGTCCTGGATTGAAAGTAGTATCGAGTGTTCCATCGGAATTTACTCGCGCGATGCGGTTACGGGAGATGCCATTATAAGTAGTAAAATTTCCGCCAATCATTATTTTACCGTCGGACTGGATAGCAGCTGTAATGACTGTAAAGTTAGCCCCTGTCCCCGGATTGAAAGTAGTATCGAGGGTTCCATCGGAGTTTACTCGAGCGATGCGGTTACGCGATACGTTAGTATATTTTTCAAAGTCACCTATTACTATGGCTTTGCCATCCGACTGCAGATAAACCCCGTTGGCGCCACTGCCCGAGTCCAAACCCGAAACAAAAGAAGTGTCCAAGGTGCCATTTGAATACCCAAAAGCCACATTAAATACTAGAAACCCGAACATTAAAAAGAAAACAAAAAGATTTTTTTTCATATAATTTTACAAATGAATAATAGGTTGTTAGGTTAATTGTAGTCGAAAACAAAAGAGATAGCAAAGACTATTGGTATTGAATATAAATTGGATATGGGCGTAAATCCAGCAACTCGGCGGGTGTGAGCATCCGTGAGTTTTCTTCTTTTAAATCATTTTTATAGAAAAGTTTAAATCCAGCAAACTGCACCGGTTGTTTTTGCACAAACTGTTTATAGGTGTTTATCTTGCGCGCTTGGTGTCCCCAACCATCCATGTCCATCACCACTTGAACTTCTGGACGAAGCTTGATGCTTTTATAATTTGTTACCATCTTTTCAGTAAAGCGATGTATGACTAGTATTTTTGGTGGTAGGTTATTCGCAGTTACTAAGTTGGCTAGATACTCTGATGCAAAATTGATGTCTGTTGCATCGAAGGTGCCGATAACCGTGCCTGGACGCTTGCCTGTTTTCATGGAAAATTCTGGATCTATGCCCAGATGCACATTTGGCATTTTCAAATATTTTTCAAAATACGGAAGCTCACTTTGTAAATCCGAAAGAGAGACTTGGATGTCGATAAAAACTATTCCATTAATTTTCTCTGCCATAGCCAATACCTTGTCTATTTCTTTGTACGGCATCCGGGCTCGGTATTTGCCGTCAGCTCCAGCAGAAGCTTGAGCTACGACCGCTATGTAGTGAAGCGCTGGAACAACCGGAGTCTCCGGGTCGACTGTTTTCCATTTCAATACTTCTGCATTTAATTTTGAAAGCATTTCAGCTTCGGGATACTCCCCCAGTACACCCATTTTCTTGGAATACAAATTACCATAGTAGGCTACTACTCGGTTGAAAGGTAAAATAGCGCCGTCTTTTGGATACGGAGCTTTCACCGGCCAACCTGTTGGTGGAGTTACAGGTGTCGTTGTTTCTTCGACGAAGGTACCATCAGGTTGTTTTACTTTTTTTACTATCGGTTGCGGTGGTGGTGGATTGTTGGCTAGTATTTCCATCCTCCTGTCATAGTCCTCTTTGTCTAATGCCGGGACACTTGGGGTATTCATTATTTCTTCTATTTTCTCTTCTGCTTTGTTGACCAAGGCCTCCCCGTGTTCATAAGATACGTTGCTCAGAGTTGCTGGGGCAATCAGAAAAACAAAAAGTAAAAAAAGAGCAAAGAATAAAATAACCCAAAAGTGTATTGATTTATGGGCTCCTTTCATTGTGTCCTTAAGCTTTTCCATCAAGTAGAGTATATCCTGTATAAGGTTTTGTTACAAACTATTTTTGAAACCTTTCTTTAGCTAACTTTTAGTCGCTATTTACTAGAAACTTGAAACTGGTGATTATCTTTTCAAATTCGTTTTGAACTTTTGCTTTATCAAAAGCTCTGATGTTCTGATCTGGTGAATAGTTATCGATGTTGGTAGAACGTATTGTGTATTCTATTGCGTAGCAGTCCCCGTCTAGAAGACCGCGGTAGCTTACTGTCTCAGCGAAATTACCCGCTCCAGCATCGCTAGAAGTAAATCTGGTGAAAGGATACCCGCTGATATCTGTCATTCCTTCTTTGACTTCACCTTTTGTTGCGCTAGCACAGGACGTTATTTCTTTTGGATCAGTTGATACACCTATGGTCATGTGGCCATATGAGAAATTCGTACCGGGCAAGTAAGTTTTCGGAATGAACAAACTAGCTAAAAGCATACCTTTCTGTTTAGCGCTCACTCGCCAATCAGTATCTGGTAAATTCTCAGCTTGATTCCTTTCAAAAGCCTTAAAGTAAGGGTCGTGATTGAATGTGAATTTATTGTTAACTTCAGTGAAAGTTTCTATGCAATCTGCGTCTTTTCTGAATGTAGAGTTTGTGTCATAGGTAATGTCGGCTAAGTTTTCGAAGGTGATTTTGTTTCCTTCGAGCTTTGTCGATCCGAAACCACGCACCAAAGTATCACCTTCTTTTTTGAAGACTACCTGCATCTCTGAATCCATGCCCTCGGAATTAAAAAAGTAATCCCCTAGGAGAATTCCATCTTTGTAAGTACCAGTGAATGTTCCCGAGGAGCTGTCTTTCTCGTAATTGTTGAATGCGAGCACGCCGGAGACTGAATCAGAATTTTCAGAATTAATTTTCAAAACATAGACGTCTTTGGAGAGTCTAGCGACATAACAACCTAAAACAGAATCAGTGGTCACCACTTCAGGTAGCGACGCATCTTTGGGTTTTTCCATGTTTATGTAATACACATAGACACCGAGAAAAGCCACGATAAATATTCCGATTATTGCTTTTGCATTATTTTTCATACACAACTATGACGAACCAGTGTTACTACCATTACGCTATGGTAAAGAGGGATATTACCGAGCTACGAGTTCGACAGAAAGCTTTACAGTCTTGTCTACGTTTGCCAAGAATGGGAAGTCTGGGATTGCGAGTCCGAAGTCTGCGTATGTGAGTGTAGTACCAGCCTTGATGGTGACAGTTTGGTCAGTCCCCAACTTTGCCATACCGTCAAAAGTAACAGGCTTGGTAACACCTGCTATGGTCATGTTTCCAGTAACTTTGACCGAGAAATCTGTGTCTGGGAGAACTGCATCAGATCCACCTTCGATGCTGGTTGCAGTAAATACAATAAATTCATTACCTGGTTGATCAGCCTTCAAGATGAGAGTCTTCACATTACCATCACGCGCTGCTATGTCGGTCTTGAAACTTGTAGCGTCGAGCTTTACTTCACCAGCTACTATTTTGTTGGAAGTAGGGTCAACGGTAACAGTACCTGTTAGAGCTTGAGAATTTCCTGTTACGTGAGTCTTCTTACCTTTCAAAACTTCGTTAATGTCATAAGTAGCTTTTGACTCCGCTGATACGATGTTTAAAACTTTCTGCTGTGTCTGAGTTTCTGTGACTACTTCGTTTTCAGTAACCTGATTACTTTCCTCTGTTATTGGCTCCTCCATATTTTTGTTAGCCGACATCATATACCAACCTCCTACTAATACTGCTATTACAAAAACAACGATTCCTATATTTTTTTGCATGATTTAAATAAGCAAAGCTTTCCGCCTTGCTCTTGATTACTAATAAAAACAAAACTACGATAAAAGGTATTATACCATCTCCATTATAATTCACCAAAAAACTAGAAAATCTTTGTTTATTATGGGTTATTTGACGACACCTATATTTATACACAAGAACACCAAATACTTTAGTAGAACCAAAGCTCTTTACTATGCGACAAATACTTTCCACTTTGGCACTAATATTGAGCGCCAGCCTGTTGTCAGCACAGGTATCCAAAACCGACACTCTGCATTCTATTTTTCAGGATGGACGTAAAGGCTATCCTGAACTTGAACCCGTGTCTATAGAACTGGTGTTAACACCAAAAAAAAGACACATGATGTGGGTCCGCCCCACCATCGGTAGCTTCTTTTGGGGCAAAATGAAATACAAAGTGTTCGTATCTACGGACACTATGTACAGTCAATTCGTCGACACCCTGTCGACCGATGCCATCCTGGGATGGTACGCCCATGAACTCGGGCACGTGGTCGACTACGAACGTCGAGGAAGGTTGGGTTCCTTTTGGATGGGAGTACAGTATGTATTCTTTCCCAAAGGTAGAGCTCGGATGGAATACCGTGCAGACAAAATAACCATAGAGCACGGCTATGGTTGTGAGCTTCTTGCTAGTGTAAACATAAGCAGGAAACATTTACCGAGCTGGAAACGCAAACAGGCTGAACGCTTTTATTTAAAAAGGGCTCAACTTGAGGAATTGATCAAAATCTGTGAACAACGAAAAGAGTAGAACCAAAAACGGTTCTACTCTTTTAAAATTCATACCAACCCGAAAAATTATTTTGTATTGTAGTAAAACTTTTCGCTGATTACTTTACCATCCTTCCAGTGAGCAACAGATACCTGAGTGCGAGCGATACGTCCCCAGTCTTTGTGAGTCACATCCATAAAGGTCTCCGTCGT
This sequence comes from Minisyncoccota bacterium, assembly GCA_036517715.1. Taxonomy (GTDB): domain Bacteria; phylum Patescibacteriota; class Minisyncoccia; order Phycocordibacterales; family UBA9973; genus UBA9973. The sequence continues at coordinate 13,502 of DATDUL010000066.1, read as the reverse complement.
TGAATAGTTTTCCCCTACTGCAATACCGAGCACTTTCATGGCATGGACTTCCACGACACCGTTTACAAAAGCCTCTTCATAAGCCCTGTTAGCATCTTTACCCACGCGCGGAGCGTCTTCATTTTCTTGCATTGTTACATCATCTGCATAGTATTGCTCGAAAGCTTCTAAAATCTTTCCCTCTTGGACCATTTTTGTTAAACCCTCAATCCACATTTTTGTATTTTCCATATAATTTACTTATCTTTATTTAATTTAATAATTTTACCCTCGATCAATGCCTGGGAAACTTTTTTATACGCCACCGTCAAAATTCTCTGAAAAGTGCTTTGCGAAATTCCCATTTTCTTGGCAGATTCTTTTTGATCTAATCCCACTATATTTTTCAAACGCAGGGCTTCTGCTTCCTCGCGAGCTATTTCCACAACCTCCATGCTTTTGGGGCAACCTTCTGGTTTAAACTCTTCATATTTAGGGCATGGACCCACTTTTTTGTCACACTTTGGTCTAACCATTTTGATTTCTAAAACTTGAAACTTGCTTTTAATCTCGACCTGGTATATTATGAATATATACCCATAATAAAACTAAGTCAAGTCTATGAAAAACAACAAAGAAAAAAGAGAAGAAATCCTAACTACATTAAACTGGCGCTACGCTACCCAAGTATTCGACCCGAGTAAAAAAGTAAGCGAAGAAGATATTCACACCATACTCGAGTCAGCTAGACTGTCCCCTAGCCCATTTGGCATTGAACCATGGAAGTTTTTTGTAATTAAAAACCCAGAATTGCGAGCCCGGGTTGGTAAACAGCCGAAGATGACTGAAGCTTCTCACTTGATATTGATAACCTACCGCACAGATGTAAAAGAAAATATCACCCGAGAAAGACTCGAACGTACAGCAAAAATTCAAAATCAAAAAATAGAAGAATTAGATGGACTCAAAAAATCAATTGAGAGCACAATCGCAAAGAAAGATTCTGAAGGGAGCTTAGAATCCTGGGTGCGTTCGCAATCATACATACCTCTCGGCATGATGATTGAAACTGCATCACTCCTCGGCATCGACAACGGACCCATGGAAGGGTTTGACCCTGTAGCAGTAGATGAACTACTCGGACTCAAAGATAAAAATCTAAAATCGCTAACAATGCTCGCCCTCGGCTACCGTGGCACAGACCCTGCCAGCCTGCGCCCCAAGGTCCGCAGAGAATTCGATGAAGTAGTCGAGGTTTTGTAAATATTGAGGACTACCCTCAATATTTTTATTGATAAAAAGTAACTTTTATACTAATGTAACAGCATGGACCAAAAAGATCAGAGCCAAATTCATTTAGATATTCTCCGACATTTGGAGAAATTATCAAGCCAGTTAAATGACGCCATGGCGTCCCGCGCCAAGAGAGTCTTTCATAGATACCCCATTACTTTCGGACTTTTGATTCTAGTTGGGGTGACAGCCCTCCATGAAGGATTGAAAGGTGCCCTACGCATGACCGGCCTCCTCGATATCAACCCTATCTATCTACTTGTTACCGGAATCCTAATTCTCATCATCACCGGCAAAATCTACAAAAAGCTGGATAAATAGTTACTACTAAACTAGTACATATTCATCATCTTTTAAAGTTTTGGTTTTAAAACTCAACGAAGCAGCTTTATCCATAATTTTCTGATACTTTTTCTCGCGTTTCGGTGTGCCGTAATGAGGCAGAACAATAAAATCAATTAGGTTTAATCCTGTGTAGTCTTTCAATTCAGGTGCTTTGTCTGGGTCGTCGAGCTCGTTTGCTAGTTCTATGTTTGGACCAACAAGCATAGAACCGGCGCTAGAACCTACATATATTATGTCCTTATCTAGAAACCGATCCATCACTATATCAAAACCACTTTTCCTAACCTCTTGCAATAAATAAAAAACATTCCCTCCAGCAACAAATATAACCGAGCAATTTGATATTTCTTTTTCTAACTGCTCAGCGTTTTTTGAATATAAAATTATTTCTTTGGTTTTAAAACCTTGCTCTCTCAATTTGTCTCTATCTGAATCCACAAACCATTTATCTTCGTACACATCTGCAGCAGTTGCTACAAAAGCAATTGTAATATTTTCGGGCTTATCGTTAATAATGCTTAGTAGCTTATCCCCTATTTTGGAATATACCGATGTAAGTAAAAATTTCATAAACGATGTTTGAGCTTAAAGTAAAAACATTATGACAATAAATACCAGTACAAAACAAGCAAAGAATCCCAGGGTTTTGAGGAAGAAATTCACTGAACCTTTTTTGTCCCCTTCTATATAAAGCAGTATTGGCTGAGATAGGAAAAGAAACCCCATCAACGCAACAGACAGGACCAAAAGCGCCAACATCGTCATCGGCATAAGTAGGTTATCTTCTCCTTCTACGCCCTGGAAAACCGGGAGTGAGCTGACAAAGTTGATAGCAGAAACAATAAAGACTATATATACAGCTGCGCATAGAGCAAATAAGAATGGTTTTTTCATAAGTAAATTATAACAAATATAGACTAATTAATCTCCGCTAGTAAATTCTCTATATCTAGTGGCATGGTAACCATCTCTACTTCCCCGTCATTATTCACCGTCCATTCACTGCGCGGTCGGTCTGCGTATAGCTCCACGCCGTTGCCGTCGGGATCATTCAGATATAATGCCTCGGATACTCCGTGGTCTGCAGTTCCAGTGAGTGGATACCCTGCGTCGATGAGCTTCTGCAGTATTGTCGCGAGTTCTATGCGAGTAGGATATAAAATAGCAAAGTGGTAAAGCCCTGTGTGCCCCGCTGGTGGAGGGGTTGCTCCTTTGCCTGCCCAAGTATTCAGCGCTATGTGATGATGATACCCTCCCGCAGACAGGAACACGGCAGACGTGCCGTACCGAGCAGTCACCTCGAACCCAAGAAGATCACGATAAAAAGCCAGCGACCTGTCCAAGTCTCCGACCGTCAAATGCACGTGTCCTATTGTGACTTCTGGATGAATGGACATAGAAAATTTATTTATTTTTTATTCTTAATTAACTTCAACTTTTCTATTTTGCTTAACTTCTTAATTTCATTTTCTCGAGTTCTCATCTCCGCAAAACTCTTAAACTCCTCCTTGTATTTCAGCACCACGGGCCTACGGATTTTGGTATAGTGGGCGCCGGATTTGAGGTGGTTGTGGGCGTGGAGCCTTTTCTCTAAGTCATTCGTCGAGCCGGTATAGAGCGTGCCATCAGCGCATTCCAGTATGTATACGAAGAACATTCTTGAATTCTAACACTTTCGTGGTTTTTACTATTCTTGACTTTATAGTATATCTATGGTACAATATATTAGTTATTTCGCTCTTTAAAAATAGTGAACAGTTCCCAAAGTGCCTATCTTTATGGGCTTTCTGGAAACTTTTCACTTAAAACAATTTTCATTGCACATGAAACAGTTCCTGCTTCTCTTCGGTCTTTTGTCCATCCTTTCCCTATCCACCCAAAACTGCGCCTCTGTCGGCAATAACGGCGGTCCCCGCGGTGCTGGTTACCATCAAAAATCAAACTCCCCCGCAAAACACGGCCGATGCGGTATGGACAAATACCGCACAAAACGCCCTCAGGGCACAAAAAGAAGGTACCATTGAGTGCCTAAAACACGAACGGGATTGCTTGTTTAACAAGCAATCCCGTTCTTTAATTTCTATTACAATTTATTCTCCAGTAAATTTCAAACTCTCAGAAATTACGCGAAACTCCTCAAATTTATTCCGTATATTTTCTGCTGTAATCCCTTTCTCTAGGTAGTTTCTCATATCTCCACCAAACTTCCCTTCCATTTCTTTTAACTCTGGAGAATCGAAATATGGGATGAAACTCATGTACGGTTGTAGGATATAAATCCTAGAATCTTTGTTCATAAAAAATGTATATTGCCTCCTGGACTCGGTATTGAGCCGACTTGCTTCAATAGTATATATCCCCGACAGACCAGCTTTGTTTGTTATGGGTTGCAACATAACCGAAGAAATAACTCGCGGATCTATCTCCTTTGTCGCGACTTTGTATAAAAACTCATCTCCGCAGGTATTTAAATTCTTGGGATCAAGCTCTCGTAGACGCACACCAGTACGAATCATGCTGTCCGAGTTTGGAAGCTTCATTTCGGAAAAAAAATATTCCCAATCAAAAACGCTGAGTGTGTCGACAGTACGGTACGCGTCTTCTTCGGGGCAGGTTTTATTTCCTTCTTTTATTACGACTTCTCCCCAAGATTTGGGATACACAAATTCGGGACTGTACTCTGAACTTTTATAGGACACGTATTCGGTTTCTTGGTTTGGTAATATATCTTGCCCGTTCGGTGCTTGTTTCTGGTTATAGATATAAGAATTTAAAGCATAGAATCCACCCACCAAGAGTGCCAGGATGAGAATTATCAGAAAACCAATACCCCTACCTATAAAAAACTTACGAAGATTCATACTTGTTATTATACTCTCTTTTCGATATATATTCCTTCTAACTAAAAAACACCCTCGAAGGAGGGTGTTTTTCTAGAAGATAATTTGTTACATCTCTGGAGTAGCTTCCCAGGTTTTCATGAAGTCTTCGCTCCACTTTACCATTGCTGGATCATCCTTTGGCATAGCTTTTACAGACTCTGCCATTTCTGGATGTGCTGCTTCTAGGTGCACCATACCTGCGCCCATCAATTCGTCTGGGGTGCTTCCTGATATTGGCTCATCGCACATACCACCCATAGCCCTACATGTTATTGTTTTCATATTTTAATTAATTTAAGAAACTTATTAATAATTCAATTCTAGCATAACACTATCTAAAAATCATTGAACCGCTGTCATACTTCAGATTTAGTACCAATTCACCCCTGGAGGTGAAGAGGTAGCTTTGGGTATCAGCTAGCATTTTTGCAAACTCTGCTTCTTGGGAACCCTCGCAATACATCATGGTAGACATCATCCGCTCGAAAGTAATTTGCTTGCCCTTCACTGTGTATTCCCCACCCACACCGTTGCAGTCTGTGGAAGCAGAAAAAGTTTTATCATTTTTGATAGTCAGGTTGAATTTACCTTGCGTGCGAGGAGCCACCACTGTGCCGTCATTGTAGTCGGTTCTGATCCATTTCCAAGTCTGCATGTCGAGCTTCATCCGAGTTGGGTCTGCCTCACCTTCGAAGTCGGTGGACTGTTTGCAGTCAGTATGCACATAATTTAACTTCGTATAATCCTTGGTCTGGTCTGGCACCAACATGCCACCCTGCTCGAGTAATGGGTAGCGATACTTTTCTAAGCCGTCAGCAGATGCGTGGTAAATTTCTTGCTCTTTGTTAGCTGAACCTTCCACAGTGTAAGCAAAGACTGCGTTCATGATGCCTCCTACTACAGTACCCGAGATGGTGCCCTGGTAGCCGTTGGTCATGTCTGGGCCTTTCTGGGTGCCGGACTTCGTACCGGTAACCTTGTCTCCAGAAATAGTAATGTCGAGCCATTCGTTGACCGCGTACGGAGCGTCTGCGGTGGCAGCGTGGCTGTATGCATAACACTTCCTGCCTTCGGTGAAGCTGTACTTCTCTGGAACAACCACCGGCACCGATGGAACCTGTTCGCTTTGTTTGCTTTCACCTGCCACAATCCTGTCCACCAACTTCGGCACCCACATTTTATACGTTGCCAAAAGCCCAAGCCCGATAATTATTAAAACCAATAGAAATATGCGAATGAATTTAATCATCGGTTAATTATACCAAATAGAAACAAATTTATTTAATCTTTTTTAAAACTCCTTTATTTTTCACAATGTTTTTATAGTCCCATTGTATCTCCTGCGCTTTTTTGAGCCAACGTTTGAGGTGCGTCTTTTTGATCTGAGAAACATCTGTATACCTCATCTCCGCGGCTTTGAAACTACCTTCTTTTTTCAAATCTTCTTCGTCGAAAGACTGCCCACTCCAAAAAAGCAAACTTACCCCACCTTTCAATTTGCTGTAGCCTACGACAGGATTCCCTTCTAAAAACCAAACAGGATTCCTATGCCAAATTTTGTTCTCTGCTTTTGGTAAACTTTTAGTTATCTCTTCTGCTAATACATCACAGATTTCTCTATCTACTTTCAACAAAGCTTTATTATATATTTTAATGTCTTTGTTTATTTTTATCATATTTGAATGTTAGTTACTGTCGATTCGTGGTTTTACCTTTTATTCTAAAAAAACACTAAATAAATTTAGCTTTCATTTTATCGTATACGGCTTCGCATCGTGCCAGCATAACATCGTCTATTTTATCAAGGATAGGGTCCTCTGCTTTCTCGGTGAAAAATTTTACAATGATGTCTTCGTACGCAGTCGTACCGCCACTTTCTTTGAGTTCTTTATTGATGAACAAAGCGACTTGGTTGAAAACCGGGTCGGACTCCTGTACTACCCGCATCTGCTTTTGTCTGTCTGCTTTTAAAGTATTGAAATGTACCTTCAACGCTGTTGCGTCTTTCTCTCCAGAATCTGCTAATACTTTAGAAAAATGGTCCTTTACTTCTGTCCAGGTAGCATCGGGAACTTTCTTTAAGTATTCTCCAAGTATTTCCTTGGCTCTTGCTAGGTTTATTCGCTTGCCGTCATAATAACCAAGTACATTAGGTACTTCTATTTTCTCGTCACCCCTTTCGAGGGTAATACGACTAGATTCTTTTTTGTTTCCAAGACCAAATTTTAAATCCCCAAATGGCATGAGTTTATTATAACAAAATCTGGCAAATACAGATATTAAGAATAAGTTAACACTTTTTGAATATCGAGAACTACCCTCGGTCTAGCGGGTGCTTGCTCCTGTTTCTGTTTCTATTTTTATGTTGGTGCTAGTACTTGCTCCGGCATCGCTAGGTTGGTCAGTATTGGGATTGGTGTCTTTTTGGTCTGGAGAAGTAACTTCGCTCTGGTATACAGGAGTAGACTTAACTGCTGTATCTCCGGTTTGATAATTTTTAGTAGGATTATATTCTTTGAGTCCAGTAAGACCTCTGTCATCTGTAAGGTTCAAACTCGAATCAATCACATCCTTAAACTCTGTTTCTGTCGGCTTGTCACCAGAAACTTCTGATCCAACAACAACATCAGCATCGACATCAGACTTTTTTTCTTGATTAGGTTTGTCACCTGTTTGGAAGAAACTTTTCAATACACTGCGTGGTACCAATGCATAAGTCGCTCCCCCAGCAATCAAAATACCTATAACAATAAATATTCCAACGAAGCCTTTGTTGTTTTTCATATTGTTATTATACATCGTTTTTAAAAGCATAGCGCAAAATTAGTGTTGGGGTTAAATATTTAGATAATGCTACCCGATACCTTTTATATCTTATTGCTTAAACGAAAAAGTCCACACAAGTGTGAACTTTCGTTCCACTTGTGTGGACAATAAATCTTAACCAGTTACCTCTTCTACTTCTTCTTTCCATTTCAGCTTTGAGTTGCTCAGAACTGTTACACCGATAACATAAAATAGCGCAACGAAGCTATTACAAAAAGCTCCTACTACAGAACGCCAAGTGTCTGAATTCAACTCTTCTACTGAAGTACCCGTAAAATTTCCCAAAAGGTTATTCGAATCGAGTTTAAAAACCACGAAAGAGAAACCATAGGTTATCATTAGGCCAATCGCTTGCATCATGCCCTGTGAGTCGGTCGCAAACAAATTGGCTGGAGATAAAACCAGCAGAGGAATGGTAAGGAGAAGTATCAGAGAGTACCTGTAGTGCTGAGGAAAAATAAACAGAAGCAAGCAAGCTGATACAAAAAAAATGGAAGCAACGATTGCTTTTCTAGCTGAAATTTGAATGTTGTTCATGTTAAAGAATTGTTTTGTGATCGAAAGTTTAAAGCTTAAAGATCTAAGACCTAAACTTTCAACCACAAATTATACTTCAATACTTTAACACACTATATGTATACTTGTCAATATATAAAGCCACCCTTATTGTGCTAATGCTCCCCTCTTTGGTAGCCTGTATAAAAAACAGAAGTGAATTATTTGTTTGATTTATAGGTTTTTTTAAGTTAAGGTATATGGGTTAAATACCATTTTGGGAGATCGTCTAATGGTAGGACTTCGCCCTCTGAAGGCGGATATCTTGGTTCGAGTCCAAGTCTCCCAGCATATATAAAAATGGTGGCTTTGTGCCACTATTTTTTATATACTTTGGAAGTATTTGGACGAGAACCACGGGCCGCAGTCCTCGAAGAGAGGACGAAGGTTTCGAGCACAGCAGTGCGAGAGGCGAGTCCAAGTCTCCCAGCAAACTGTATCTTTTTAAAACTCTTGCAATTTAGGGGGTTTGTTGTAGTCTGAAAGTAGAACAAAATTCTTCACAAACTAAACTACGCGCTCATGAAAAATGCTCTTTTATTTTTCGCCATCTTTTTGTGTGTTTTTGTTCCAAAAACACAAGCCCAAGACATCTACCTGGATCCCTGCATGCGGTTGTGCGCAATTGATTTCAGCGACAACAGTGGAAGCATGGACACCGCCATTAGCGACGTCCACCGTTGGGCACGCAGTATGGTGCTCATACCCCGTAACGGTGGGTATGCAGAGATTGGCCTCGTTTCATTCGGGGTCAGGTACGAAGTACTCTGTGAACCAACGGCGGATAGGAAGACTTTCCTGGATGCTGTTGATACTCTAACAACTCGGGCAACCGAGAACGATACTCGTCCGCATTACGGACTCGAGTATCTAAGAGGCGTCTTCCAAGAGCGCAAAGATGTAGATAGCACCGAAGTACAGGTGCTGCACATCCACTCCGATTATGATTGGTATGACCAGTGCGAAAGCATGAAGGTCATCGAAGGAATCATAAGCGACGGAGTCATCGTCCTTTTATCCCTGCCGGCCAAGTACGATGGACACGGGCAAGGAGAAAAGCGAATGATAAACGAAGAGAATCTGAAACAGATAGAAGACCTCGGATGTTTAAACATCCGAAGTAGCTTCCCTCTTTTTAAAAGATTCTGGGAGAAGTTAAAGGCAATTGTGCCTTGTGGATAAGATTGGCCGGCGAATTCCATTTTTGGAAGAAGCCGGCCTTTTCGCGTAAACTTGTAAGCTTTATATAAAAAACATACTTTTCAAATAATTTGCTATAATCACAACATGCCAGGAAATTTTAAAGCGCTGCGAGTAAGTATAGAAAATCAAAATCAAAAAACAAACCTAAACAGGAAGATAGACCAGAATAAAAACTGGGTCGTTTATGACTCCTCTTTGGATGACGTACTCGACACATACTCCTTTGCCAGCGATTTCAACGCCCTCATACCAGAGGGATTCAATGGATTACGAGGATATCTAATCGAAAAACTAAAACACAAAAACGGCAAAGCTGTCGGCATAGAGATAGCTGGTCCTGGTTCTACATTGTTTCATGATTTATCGAAAAATCATTTGTTTGGACGTAGTGCTGGTTTCGTTCTATCCGATGCTCGCATTACACAACGCAAAGCCGAAGACGATACAATAAACCACCAAGTTGTCGAAGTCAGTGACGCATTCTCGAGCAAAGGATACCGCAAGATAGAGGCTTGGCTAGGTGAAGAAAAAGCAGACTTTATCATCGAAAGAATGGTTGCCAATATGAATTCTTTTCCAACGGATCCGGAATATTTATACGGACAACTCAATCGTTTGTACAAATTACTAGCTCCCGGAGGAGTGATGTTTGTTATGGCTCCACCAATCGACAAAGAAGACACCGGACAAAATACAATACATAACTGGATTGAGGATATCAAAACAAAACACAAACAAGTTATTGATTTCGATTCCTATCTAAACGACGGCCTAAACGGTGATTTTACCGGCAACATGGGTTATTACTGTATTCGTTTAGAAAAGCTTGCGAACGCGCCGACTGAATTACCAAAATAAAAACAAGGTGCTAACACAAACAAAACAACAAAGATTGTCTGACGGCACGGTACATAAATTACCAAGGGATCTAAACGAGGCAATCAGCTCCAATCCCAAAGTCGGAGCACTCTGGCAAGACATTACCCCGCTGGCGCGCAACGAATGGATTTGTTGGGTTACTTCTGGTAAAAAATCCGAAACTCGGAGCATCCGCATAGATAAAGCAATCTCGAAACTAAAAAGTGGAATGCGTCGGCCTTGTTGTTGGATCGGCTGTCCTCATCGCTAGCGTGCTATAATGACTTCATATAAATAACATAAAAAATATGTCAAAAACATTAATTAGTTTTCTAGTAGTAGGTGTAGTTTTGGTGGGTGGATATTTTGCTTACAATTCACAAAAGGAAGAAAATTCTGAGGTAACAGAAAACGAAATAAATGAAGTAACAAACGAAGACACAACCGCGAAACCAGCAGGCAAGAAAATGGCTTTCAGTCAATTCATAAAACAAGACAAGGGTTCGTATAAATGCGAAGTGTCTCAGGCTATGAGTGACATAGAGAGCAAAGGTACGATCTACATGAATGGTGGAAATATGCGCGGGGATTTCAACATCATAGCCGAAGGCCGGAATATGAATTCTTCTTTTATCATGATGGGCGGTTACACTTATAACTGGTCAAACCTAGCACCTATGGGAGTCAAAGTAAAAGTAGATATGGATGGTGGCAACGCTAGCGCAGAAGCATCGGGCACCTACAGCTGGAATGCAGAACAAATCGGAGATTACAATTGCGAACCTTGGTTAGTAGATGAAGGAACTTTCGAACTACCTGACGGAGTAACCTTTACTGAAATCAAGTAATAAAACTAGCTGTTTAAACGCTTTGTGGTATGCTTAGGCCATGTGTTTTTCAGCAGGAGCAAGTTTTGTAGCTGGTGGTTCCCTGGCCGTTATAGGTGGGGCATCTTTGAAGGTGGCAAAAAAGGAAGAGAAAATCCTAGCCATTTTCCCTCTGATTTTTGGTATTCAGCAACTCCTCGAAGGTATTCAGTGGCTGTATCTGAAGCAAGGCAATGTCTGCCAGGTTTCCGGGTATGGCTTCCTTTTTTTCGCCTACGCTTTCTGGCCACTTTACGTACCATTGGCTATCTATATTTTTGATAAAGCTAAGAGAAAGATTCTAATCTACCCCCTGATAATAGGAGCTCTGGTGTCAGGATTTTTCATCACTCTGTTTTTCACCAACACTCTGACCATCACCCAAGAATGGCGAAGTATTGCTTACAACTTGCACGCACCAATAAAAGCATATGTGATAGTAGCGTATTTGTTGGCGGTATTTATTCCCCTACTCACCTCTAGCAACAAATTCCTGCGTTGGTTTGGATTAACAAACATTGTCCTGGCGAGTATGGCTGCATACCTGCACATAGCAACCTTTGCTTCAGTGTGGTGCTTCTTTGCAGCGGATTCGAGTATTGTATTTTTCATATATTTAAAATACCAATCCAAGTTAAAAAATATATTATAAATACTGTATCAGTATAAGAACCTAATAAAAAACCCACTCGGAAGTGGGTTTTTTATTATCAAATTAAATTAGCTTATTGAGCTGACTCTTCGATTTGTGTTGGAGACGGAGCTGGTGCTTGTTGATACTGCATCATTGGACCGTTTCTGTAACCTTTATCAAATCGCATTTCATAACCACCACGATTAGAATATTGAGTCCTGAGTTCACCTACTTGCATACCTAAGTGAAAGATAAGGATCATCACCAAAAGCACAGCAAACAAACGTAGAACACTGTGCATGCCATGGCTACCATAAGAGCAACCATTTGTTCCACCACAACATCCTGACCCACCACAATGCCCTCCACTACAAACTTTTTCTTTTTCCATATTTTTGAAAGTTATTAAATAATAAAATATTAACTTCATTATACAGGCACGACCAGCACCAAGTCAAAGTTGGATTGTAAAAATTATGATATAATCAACGAATGGAACAAACAGACGACAAAACAAACAAAGAAACAGAAGGAGGAACTCACGAATACATAGACGAAGAGCTCAAAATCTCTGGCGCAGATGTTATAAACTTTTTCAAAAAGGTTTTCCGGGCTGGCAATTCCCGCCTGGCTGTTTTCTCGGACGAAAATGGTAAGAAGCTTTTTAAAATAAATCTGATTTTACTCATGATTGTTTGCTTCGTCATTCCGGTAATCGCCCTTGTCTTTGTGATCATCCTCGTTGCAGCTGACTATTCGGTGAGTATTCAAAAAAGAAAATAGATTATTATTAATAATAAATATATGAAGAACAAAAAGTTATTGCTAGGTTTTTTGCTCCTATTACTAGCCCCGCTTGCCACTTTGGCTGCGGACTATTTACCCAAAGACCACGGTTCTGGAGACAATGTGGTTGTTTCCGGTGACACAATCTACCGCAATTTATACGTTGGTGGCAGTAATGTGACCGTCAATTCAGCTGTGTTGGGTGATTTGTTTGTAGGTGGAGGCAGTGTGAATGTTTCTGCACCAGTCGAAGAAGATCTGTTCGTAGCTGGTGGCAACATCACCGTCAGCGCGGAGGTTTCCGGCGATGCTAGGATTTTGGGTGGCAATGTAGTCATCAATGCTCCAATCGCTGGGGATTTGTTGATTGCTGGTGGTACGGTGTCTCTGGGCGAAGGTGCTACCATAGGAGGTGATTTGTGGGTAGCTGGCGGAAACATAAACCTGACCAGTTCAGTGAATGGAAATCTGAAAGTAGCCGGGGAACAAATTTTCGTAAATGGACAAGTACTGGGTAAAGCAGAATTCACAACCACCGACAAAGTTACCTTTGGACCAATGGCTGTTTTAACCAACCAGGTGACTTATTGTGGGGACTCCGATCCGGTGATAGAAACAGGTGCCCAAATCGGAACAATTGAGAGGAAAACCCTTGCGGACTCTGTGGTCAAAGATGACTTCTCCCCTATGTCAACGCTTCTCAAAACTATAATTCTATTTATCACTTTACTAGTACTGTGGAAATTATTTACTTCCCAGACAACACGTTTAGTTCAAAAAACTACAGACAACTTCTGGAGGAATTTGTTGTGGGGCCTCATCGGTATAGTTTTCATTCCAGTAATATCGCTCCTACTTATGTTCACCGTTCTCGGATTCGCACTCGGTGTCATCCTACTAATAGCTTACTTTGTTTTGATGATAACTTCGGCGACATTGGCTATATTAGTTATCGGTAAATACACCGAGAAACTATTGAAAAGAGATTCTGAAAAAATCACCATGAAAACAATCCTATGGGGTCTGTTGGGTAGCTTGATGCTAGGGCTCGTTCCAGTAGCCGGTTCGATTGTGAGCTCTGCTTTCTTCTTGGCAGTATTCGGTGCCACTCTCAAGGTATTCAAAGCAAAAGTAAACTAGTGGTTTACAGAAAAATACCCCTCGTCTGACGAGGGGTATTTTTTATTTCTTGTTTTTTATAGAAGCTTTAATGAAAGCAGTGAACAGTGGATGCGGTGCCAGCGGTCGAGACAAGAACTCTGGATGAAACTGCGT
>DATDUL010000065.1:0-11560 GCA_036517715.1 Minisyncoccota bacterium | reverse complement strand
ATACGCTTCTCCAAGCCCTCAGCAACCATGTAGGCTACGATAGAGGCGTCAGCTTCTGGATTTGTTACTTCTACTACTTCTAGTTTGAAGTCTTCACCCTTTGGCAAACCTAGCTTGTCCATCTTTTTCAATATTTCCTCCTTGAGTTTTGTGGCACCTTCACCTGAACGACCGATGAGTAAACCTGGTCGTGAAGTTTTCAAGATAAAACGAGTCATCTTGCGGTTTCTTTCGATTTCAATTGAAGACACATAAAGCCCACGGAGTTTCTTTTCCAACCATTCACGAAGCAACACATCCCCTTTTAGGTAGGTAACATATTTCTTGGTATCAGCAAACCATCGAGACTTCCAGTCTCTTAGTATTACTAATCTATGTGCATATGGGTGAACTATTTTAGACATAATTACTTTGCCGCTTTAGCTTTGGCAGGCTTTTTCGCTTTACTACTACTTTTAATTTCTTTCTTAATCCCGACGCTTTTAGGTCGGGACTCCGACTTTAACGTCGGAGCTTTTTTCTCTTTCTTTACTCTTTCAGCAAGTAATACGTTTACATGACTGGTGCGCTTGTTGATTCTAGCACCACGTCCCATAGCACGAGGCATCATACGCTTCATGACGATTCCCTTGTCTACTCGAAGTTCTTTGATAAAAAGGGATGCTTCTTCTTTTCCTTGCGCTTTAGCGTTAGCCAATGCTGAAAGGAGTAATTTCTTTATCGGTAGACTTGCGCGCTTTGGTAGAAAATCAAGTGCCACAATAGCATCGGAAACCTTCTTCCCTGTTACCAAGCTTGCAACCAATCGTACTTTACGTGGAGACTGTCTGTAGTTTTTAAGATATGCTTTCATGTTTTATTTTTTCTTAGCAGTAGCTGCGGTTGTGGTTGCAGTAGAAGCAGCTTTAGCTTGAGCTATTTCAGACTCTTTCTTCTTTTGTTCAAGCTCTTTCTGCATCTTACCTCCGTGTTTAATAAACTTCTTGGTTGGTGAAAATTCGCCTAGACGGTGCCCGATCATGTCTTCGGTTATCAGAACTTCGATAAATGTCTTGCCGTTATAGACTGCAAAGGTAAAGCCCACCAATTCTGGCGAGATTTGGCTAGCTCTGATCCAAGTCTTAATAGGTGGAGTTTGAAGCGGGGTTTTACCGATTACCTTTTTAAGTACTCGTGGGTCAACGTATGGTCCTTTTTTAATTGATCTGGTCATATAATTAAGTAAACAAAAAGCTCTAACCGAGCTTTTGCCCATATTAGCAAATTCTAATTTAAAGTCAAATTTTATAACTGAAAACATGCCTAACACATCTTTTCCTTTAAATCAAAAAGTCCCCTTTCGGGGACTTTTTGATTTTTTTGTTTTATTTCTTCTTACCAACGCGTCGGCGGGATACGATGAATACGTTAGAATATTTCTTTGGAGATCTTGTCTTTCGTCCTCCGGTAACCTTACCCCACATAGTCTTTGGACGCTTGGTACCTCGTCCTTGTCGGCCTTCACCTCCACCGTATGGGTGGTCAACTGGGTTCATAGCGGAGCCACGAACAGTTGGGCGAATTCCTTTCCATCTTGAACGTCCAGCTTTACCCAAGTTTTCGAGATGGTGTTCTTCGTTGGAGACATTACCGATTGAAGCAAAACAATTTTCATTTACCTTGCGAACTTCGGTTGAAGGCATTTTTATGTTGGTGTATCCTTCGGCGTTTGCTACTACTTGAGCTGCAATACCTGCAGAGCGAGCAATCTTGGCACCGCCTTTCGGCTTTAGTTCAATGTTGTAAACAAAAGTACCAACAGGGATGTTTTTCAACATCATGCGGTTACCAGCAACTAAATCAGCTTTCTCGGAAACAATGAAAGTATTTCCTGGGCGAATTGACTTTGGAACGATAACATAACGCTTTTCACCGTCACGATACACTGCAAGGCCGATGAAAGCACTTCGGTTTGGATCGTATTCAACACTTGTGATCTTGGCTGGAATATCAAACTTGTCGTAGAGGAAGTCTACATCTCGGAAAAGACGCTTGTGACCAGAACCTTTGTGGCGAGTAGTAATACGGCCAGCATTGTTTCGGCCCACACCGCGCTTGAACCCTGAAGTCAAAGACTTTTCCGGTGTTGACTTGGTAATGACACCACGGTATGTAACGGTGGTCATATTTCGACGTGATTTACTTGTTGGTCGGTATTTTTTCATGTTCTTCTATTAAAATTATACAAATTCGATTTTATCTCCTTTCTTTAAATAAACAACCGCTTTACGTCCACCACCACGAACACCTATTTTGCCACGAACTTTTACAGCTTTCTTTTTGATTGAAAGGATGTTTACTTTTACTGGTTTCACTTTAAAACTAGCAAAAACAGCTTTGGCTACTTCGCTCTTGTTTGCATCGCGGTGTACATTGAAAGTGTAGATGTTACCTTCGGTAAGCATGGAGGATTTTTCGGTAACTCGCGGAGAAAGCAATGGAAGTGTTAGAGCCTTCTTTTCATCTTTCTTTGCCTTGGTCTTTTCTTTTGTTTTCTTTTCTTTAGCCATATTTATACGCCACGAGTGTCAAGGAATTTAACCGACTCCTCTGGATTTTCAATTATTAAGTACTTATGATTCAAAACTTCAAGCGGATTTAGGTTTTTGATGAAAGAAGTTTCTAGGGCAGGAATGTTTCGGTAACTCTTTTCAGCACTTTCATTTCTACCATTTAGCGCAACTAATGCCTTGGTCTTTTTTGCAGTTGCCAAATCTTTCCATCCAGATGCTTTGCCTAACTTTTCTACAACAGTAATCGCGTCTTTGGTTTTGATTTTGCTTAGTGCCAAACTGTCGACAAAGAGAACTTCTCCGTCTTTGAATTTTCTAGATAGTACAGAGAACAGTGCCTGAGCTCGCATTTTCTTGGAGATTTTCTTCTTGTAGTTCTTCTCGGCGAGTGGACCGTGAGTTACACCACCACCAACCCAGATTGGACTTCGAGAAGATCCATGACGAGCACGTCCTGTACCCTTTTGTTTCCATGGCTTTTTACCTCCACCACTGACTTCTCCTCGGCCTTTGGTATCAGCAGTACCAGCGCGTTTGTTAGAACGCATACCTTCTACTACTTGGTGAACCAAGTCACTACGCCATTTTGCAGCGAATACTCGCTCTGGTAGAGAGAACTTACCTGCTACTTCACCTTTTTGATTGTATATATTTGCTTCCATTTTTATTTTGCAACTATTTCAAGTAGGGTACCGCGGCGACCTGGAAGCGCTCCCTTAATTAAGATCAAATTGTTTTCACTGTCTACGGCTACGATTTCCAAATTCTTTTGGGTTATTCTGTCGGAGCCCATACGGCCGGCCATACGCATACCTTTTGGTACATGAGTACGCAAACCTCCACCGATAGATCCAGCTTCACGTTCTGAGTGTTTCTGACCATGAGTTCGTGGACCACCATGGAAACCGTGACGCTTTACAACACCCTGGAAACCTTTACCTTTGGAAACACCGGAAACTACTACCTTGT
Organism: Minisyncoccota bacterium; assembly: GCA_036517715.1. Taxonomy (GTDB): domain Bacteria; phylum Patescibacteriota; class Minisyncoccia; order Phycocordibacterales; family UBA9973; genus UBA9973. The sequence continues at coordinate 8,039 of DATDUL010000065.1, read as the reverse complement.
CCCCTGCTACAAAAACATCTGCGATGTTAAGCACATCTCCGACGTTTTCTTTTGGAGCTTCGTTTACACGAAATTCGCGCAAGTGACGGAAGTTTGGTAATCCTTTCAAGTGACCTTTTTGTGGTTTTTTGATGTTCTTTTCGTTCTTCGCACCGAAACCAAGCTGTAAGGCATTGTACCCGTCTTTTTCCTTGGTTTTAACCTGTGTAACAGTGTTCGGAGTGGTTGCAACTACGGTGACAGGAACTACCTTACCTTCTTCGGTAAAATACTCGGTCATTTCTTCTTTTGTTCCCAAAATAAATTTCATGATTTTCTAGAGATTGTTAGAGCATCTTTACATCAATATCAACTCCGGATGGGAGAGACAAGTTGGTCAGCGCTTCGACAGTCTTCGGGTTTGGATTAACTATGTCAATAAGTCTTTTGTGCACTCGGATTTCAAACTGTTCTCGGGCATTCTTGTATACGAAAGAAGCTCGATTCACAGTATATTTCTTTATCTCGGTTGGTAGCGGTACAGGGCCTAATACTTGTGCATCGTGACGGATAGCTGTGTCGATGATTTGTTTCACCGATGCATCAAGGATTTTACTTTCGTAAGCTCGCACTCGTATGCGAAGCACCACCCTTTCGTCCTTCTTACCTGCTACTTTGGATTCGGTCTTTCTTTTTTTAGTTGTTGCTTCTTTCGCCATGAATTTAATCTAAATATGTTCGAATTGGTTTAGCCTAATATTTTTGTTACTACACCAGCACCTACGGTCTTGCCACCTTCACGGATAGCGAATCTCTGTTGTTCTTCGAGAGCAACTGGAGTAACCAATTTAACGGTTATCTTTACAGTATCTCCAGGCATAACCATTTCAGTTCCTTCTTGGAGGGTAACTTCACCAGTCACGTCTGTAGTTCGAACGTAGAACTGAGGCTTGTAACCCTTGAAGAATGGAGTGTGTCGGCCACCTTCTTCCTTCTTTAGAACGTAGATTTCAGCAGTAAAGTTATCGTGTGGAGTAACAGTACCTGGCTTTGCCAATACCTGTCCACGAGTAATGTCGTCTTTCTTTAGACCTCGGAGAAGGATACCAGCGTTGTCTCCAGCCATACCTTCTTGCAAGTTCTTGTTGAACATTTCGATACCAGTAACAGTAGTTTTCTGAGTAGCTTTAACACCAACGATTTCTATTTCTTCACCAACCTTTACAACACCTCTTTCGATTTTACCGGTTACAACAGTACCACGGCCTTCGATTGAGAAGATGTCTTCAACAGGCATCAAGAATGGCTTTGCAACATCACGTTCTGGTACAGGAATGTAAGTATCAAGAGCATTTGTAAGTTCAAGGATTTTCTTTGCCCATTCGTCATCAGCAGATGTAGCTTCCAATCCTTTCAAAGCAGAACCACGGATAACTGGAGCACCAGCGCCGTCAAAGCCTTGTTTTGTAAGGAGTTCACGGATTTCTTCTTCAACCATGTCGATCATGTCTTTGTCGTCAACCATGTCGCATTTGTTAAGGAAAACAATGATTTTTGGCACACCAACCTGCTTTGCCAAGAGAACGTGTTCACGAGTCTGAGGCATAGCACCGTCAGTTGCAGCAACCACGAGGATAGCACCGTCCATTTGAGCAGCACCGGTGATCATGTTCTTGATGTAGTCAGCGTGACCAGGAGCATCGATGTGAGCATAGTGACGAGCAGCTGTTTCATACTCGTTGTGGGAGATGTTGATAGTAATACCACGAGCTTTTTCTTCCGGAGCACCGTCGATTTGGTCAACACTCTTCATGCGAACAGTGTTACCTGCCAAATTAAGACAATTCAAAATAGCCGCTGTTAAAGTGGTCTTTCCATGGTCAACGTGACCGATGGTACCTACGTTTACGTGTGGCTTATCTCTTTTAAATTCTTCTGCTGCCATATGATTTTTCCCACGCCTCTGGCGTCGGGGTTCATTAATAACTGGGACTCAATATACGAGAATTTACCAAGGCCCTGCTACTAATACAATTACTTATAATTTTATTAATTAGGAACGAAAAAACTGCGAAAGTGCAGTTACGGTTCATATTAGCAGATAAATTTTTAATGTCAAACACCCTTTCGGCTGAAAAACTGGGTAAAACGTGGGCAAAACGTTTATAGGCCCGGTCTTGCTTTTCGCAATCCCGGGCCTAGATTATCTTTTCCATTTTTTCTTAAATTTTTACACTAAATAATTTATCTAAGTGCGAGCCCAAAATGGGTGTACACCTTGTTCCTCAAAACAAGGAAACAGTGCGTTGGCTTTTTGTAAGCCCTTACCACAATGTCCTTGCTTCTAAAAGCATAATCCAGAATATTTCCTGGTACATCTTGTGCTTCTACAGTGTCGCTTGATTTGATCACCACCAAGCTTTTGTTTTTCTTGTTGTAGGCGTACTGTATTTTTTCCACCTTAATCTTATTTTTTTTAAGAGGCAAAAATGTGTACAGATTGAACACTTCAATACAAATAGTATCGTTGTGCAAAAAATTGACATAAGCATTTTCTCCCAGAAGAATACTTTGGGCGGAAACGCTAGTACATACGAACAATAAGCAGAGTGCTAATAGGTTTCTCATGACTGAGCGGTGTGTTTTGTATCGGCTTGGCCGAAAGGTTAGAAGTTAGATTCGTGTAAGCCTTGGTCTGATGTTTCTTTCCAAGAAGTAGATGATTTTAGGGAAATCATCTATCTCCTCCTTTGTAGGTTTTTTGTTTTTAATCCTTTTGTGAGGAAACTCACAGGGATAAAATTCACAAAATCTTTTTGGGAGCGAGTGGTATTTCCCCACTGTCTTAGACACACTCAAGGTGTCACAGTGGTTAACATAAGACAGTGTGGTTACTTCCCTTTTCCCAGTGAGGATAAAAGCGGTTACAGTTTGTGTTTCAAACTCACAGGTGTACCTGCAGAAAATTCGCTCATGGTAAACCACGGTGAATGTTTCCGGGGAAAAAAATTGAGAAGATACATCTGAAACCAGAAAGAATAGTGGTGCCAAAACTAATGCGGATTTTTTCATGGCGGTGAAATGTTTGTAGGGTAAACCCTGGATGAATAGTGCTATTTAGTGAAGAAATGTAAAAGAGCTTGAAAGAACAAGCAAGCTTCCCTTGCCGTAGGCTTGGGAAGCTGCTTTTGGTTTAGATATTGTTTCGGATTAAGCTAAAGCAAAAGTAACGCCCCAAGCGGTGTGGCGGGTAATCATCTTAATCAGCATATATTGGTTACTTTTGGTAAACATATTTTTATATTATAAAAATCACGAGATTTGTCAAATCCCCAGATTTTACTTGGAAATCAGAATCGGGTAAAATGGTTGGCAATGAGCCAAGATAGCCAAAAACCGAAAATGATTGAAAACAACGCTATCAAAATAATTTCTCTCAATATTGAAAAAGACAGGCACATACTGGAGGTGCTCGAATTCCTAAACAAAGAAAATGCAGATGTAATCTGTTTACAGGAAATCTTCTCTGAAACCTTTGAACTGTTTAAAGAAAAAATGAATATGTTTGGCGTTTTCGACCCGCAAGCTACTTTCAAAAACGACAATGGTGAAATTCTAATCCAAGGAGTCGCTATTCTTTCTAAGAGTCCTGTTGTGGATAGTAAAGCAATAATATATTCAGAGGAGGTAAAAGATGTTTACGAACTGTCCCTAAGCTATCATCCTGAAAAGGATGCTGACAAAGGTGCAGTAAACAGGCAGTATTCCAGGAACCTGCTCACGGCTAGTATCCAAAACGAAAAAACCGGAAGTTTGAAAATTGCCACCACTCATTTTACTTGGGGTTACTACGGGTACGTAGACAAAGAAACCAAAGAATTCGTTTGGGATCTGGACGATACCAGCATAAAACAACAAATTGATGACGCTGAAAGACTTTTGAAAATATTAGACAACTTGGATGAAGTGATCTTTTGTGTAGACTCGAATGCTCCGAGAGGATACAAAGTCTTTGATCTCTTTGCCGAAAAACTAAAAGATAACATTCCAAAAGAATACACCACCAGCATCGACGGCAACATCCACCGAGCTGGTCACCTACCGCTCATGGTAGACGGCATTTTCACAACACCAAAACATAACGCCAAAAATGTAGTTCTGAAAAACGGAATCAGTGACCACATGGCAGTGGTCTGTGAAATTTCAAAATAAAAAACCCACCTAAAAGATGGGCAGTTTTGTAACGGAAACTAACCGCTCAATATTTTTCACAGGCTGTGAAGTTTTTAGGTTATTGAGAACCTATTTTTTACCGAAAAGCTACTGATTGAAAGTGACGTACAAGACGTAACTGAAAAATATGAGGATAAGAACCCCCATTCGAATTTTGAAGATTTTGTCTGCTCTTTTCATTACACAAAGCTTAGTGAAAGAATTTAATCAAAACTAACCTTTATGTTAGGGAATGTCAAATATATTTACTGATGCCGATTTCGGTAGTATTTCACCAAATTATATACAATCAGCATTACCACTACTACTATGATCACTAATCCCCAGAATGTCTTGTACCAGGGTGCTCTTTGAGTATTTTTCGGAGCATTGTTCGCAGTATTATCGGTTACAGTTGTTTCTGTTTGGGCATTTTCTACACTCCCGGTATTATCTCCTGGGGTAGCACCGGGTGTTTCGTTTGTGGCTAATGTTCCTGTGTTAGCTACTGCTCCCACACCACTAGTAGCAACTTTGTTTACGAGGCAGGCTGTTTTATTTTGATTCCAAATAAAACCTTCTTTACATGTACAATTGAGCGCTTTTTGAGCATTGAAGGTTCCATCCCAAATACTATAAAGACCGAAATTTTCTCTACAAATTTGATCATTCGTTTTAGCCGAAACACAAAGATGTCGATCAATATCAAATTTATACCCCGAGGTACATTCGCATGTGTTTGAATCAGCTGGTGAAATATATCCACGATCAGGACAAATACTGCTGGAACGTATCACGTAATAACCCGGACCACCTTTGACATAAGAAACCTTCCTCACAGAACAAGCTCGAATTCCTAAGTCATTTAGAAATATTTCATCATCCAAGCCGTCTAGGAAAACCCCTCTAGCGTTGATGTATATTCTCTGTCCTGTATATGTCCACCATCCGCTACATTCAGGACCATATGTTAGTACATAAAACTTACCATATCTGTCTTTGACAGTTATTGTATTTTCGGTTTCATTAATTTTCTGTATGTAATACGGCTGGAGTTCATAAGCCGTAGCAGAAAAAGGTAATAACAATAAAATGAGTAAAAAAAGTTTAATATATTTTTTCATGAATCAATATTAGACAAAATAATCTAACGCACTCTTTCACCTCTGTATTGTCTCTTATAAAAACCCATAACACAACCGGATTGTGTGGAAAATCAGAATTTAGTTCAAAACATCCGAGACGATGTTGCCGTCAGCCATAGTAATGACACGGTCGGCTAGTTCGGCGTATTCTTTTTCGTGGGTCACCATGATGATGGTCTGACCTTCTTTGTTTAATTTAACAAAAGCATCCATTACGTGCCGAGAAGTCTCGGAGTCTAGGTTTGCAGTCGGTTCGTCAGCAAAGATTATTTTCGGATTATGAGAGATAGCTCGTGCGATGGACACCCGCTGTTGTTGTCCGCCAGAGAGTCCTGAAGGCAGGTTGTTCATACGATCCAACAAGCCAACTTTGTCGAGTGCTTTTTTTGCTTTCTCAAGGGCTTCTTTTTTATCATAACCCTGCATCAAAAGTGGAAGCATCGTGTTCTCGAGAGCCGTCAGTGAAGGTAAAATCGCATAGTCTTGAAAGATGTATCCTAGGTCGTTTAATCTAGACGTAGTGCGCGCATTTTCGCTTTCTTTGGTGTACTCCGTGCCGTCGATAAAGACTTCACCTGAAGTTGGTATATCGAGCAGTCCAAGCTGGTACAGAAGCGTTGATTTGCCTGAACCAGACTTCCCTGTCACCGCCAGGAACTGACCTTGGGGTACAGAAAAAGTAAGATTGTTGATAGCAATTATCTGAGAATCTCCACTTTGAAATGTTTTGGTTAAATTTTTTGCTTCAATCATTTTAAAAAAATTATCTTCCTAAGATTGCACTTAAGGTGTTTTGTCTAATAACTATTCTAGCTGGTATGTATCCGGCAATCATCGTAGTAACCAACAATATTCCCGCTCTACCGAAAGCTCCAGATATTGTAGCTACCAAAATACCGTCTGAGAACGGGAAGTCTATCGGGTTAGCTGCAAAGTATGGTTTTATGAGGAAAAACACCAACACCAACCCCAGAGCAATACCTAGCGATGCATATATGGTGGCTTGATAAACATACGAATACAAAATAGCTTTTTTGTTTATTCCAATACCTTTCAAAATTCCAATATACCTCCTGCGAGTAATAGCGTTTACGAATATCACGATGAATATGGTGATAGAAGCCACCACTAGACCAATAGCAGAAATAGCCGATCCTAAAATAGCAAAGGTGTTTTTGATGTCTTGGAGGAATTTTGGGAAAGCTTCTGCGGCTGTCTGCACTCGAGCGTATTCACCAACCCCACTATCTATCAGGAACTTTTTTGCTATGGCCGGATCAGTACCTGGTGCAAGTTTGATAGCTATACCACTAGCATTTAAATCAGCTCGGTTGGTTAGTTTGCGAGCTTCGCTATCTAGCATCACCACGGCATTGTCGAATTCATCAACTTTGGAAGACATGATGCCTTTTACAAAATATTCTTTGGAAGTATCCCCTACGGTTACTTTAACTCTCGAACCTATTTCGACATTTTTTAAAGTTTGAAATCCTGGTGATTCTATCGGAGTGAATTCGTAAAGCAGATTTTTACCAATTAGAATACTGTCCCCATCATCTGGATCCAAGAAACTACCTCGAATTACAAATTTCGAAACCCCAGAAAATTTCTCTTCACTGATTGGGTCGACGCCTGAAATAGACGCCCCTGCACCGTCACGCTTTTCTCCTGGTTTAATGGTTTTGCGATAATCTGACTCCACTCTCGCAGAACCAGTGTAACGTACTACGTGTCGGTCATACCCTGGCATTGTTTTTACTATTTTCACAACTTCCGGAGTCTGTTCAATGGCTGACCTGTTCAAGAATGGGGAGATTATTAACTCACCGATAGCGTATTTTTTGTATGACTCTTCTGAGCCTTGGATAAGCCCAACCAAAAGTCCGGAAACAACTACGAGGTTAAGGAAGGTCAGAGTCATCACCAAAACGATCAGTGTAGTGGTCCAGATATTTGCTCGCTTCAATTCTCTGCGCGCCAAAAACCACCCAACGCTGATGTTTCTGCTGAAACCGGCCTGCCGGTAGGCAGGTAAATTTTCTTTTTCTAACTTAGCCATTATTATTTTGAATCAATGATCGCGATTTTATCTTCTTTGGTTATTCCAGACAAAATCTCTACCATGTTGCCGTCCCCCATCATCCCGGTTTTTACTTCAACTTTATTGTATTCGTCACCGTTTACAACATTTAGATATTTCTTGTATTGTGGACCAGGAGTATATATGTGTGGAACACTGTTATCTACTACAACCAGTTCTTCGCTTTCTATGATAGCTGCGTTTGGAACAGAAATCACATTCTCTATGCTTTGAATCAGGACACTTATCTCGGCATTCATACCAGGACGAATAGCGAAATTCTCCTCTCCAATCAAAACCTTGATCTTGTAATTCACCACTCCGTCGGTAGTCACCGAAGATGGATCAACATGAGAAATAGTTCCTTTGAACACTCGGTCTTTACCCAGGGCATCAAAGGTTGTGTCTACGGTCTGTCCTACTTTTATCGAAGCGATGTTTGATTCGTTTATGTCAGCTTCTATGTATAGATTGTCGACGTCTTCGAGGGTTATCACCGGAACACTGGTACTAGCTAGTTCACCGTATTTGGTGCTTACTTTTGTGATGGTGCCACTCTCCGGAGCGATGATCAGGTTGTCGCCATAGGACGCTTGCGCGCGCTCTAGTTCACCCTCTGCAGA
>DATDUL010000064.1:0-3621 GCA_036517715.1 Minisyncoccota bacterium | reverse complement strand
GCCTCCCGCGCCAAGAATTGTGCGGATAGTTCGCGAAGCAAGCCAGCTACTTTGTCATTTCTTTCAGTCATTTTTTATTTATCTTTTTACTATTGCAAAAGTTTCAATCACGTCACCGGGTACGATGTCGAGTTTGGATTCGAGCATCATGCCGAATTCGGTGCCTTCTTCGACAGATCCAACTTTCATTTTATTCTTTTCTAGGTTTACTATTTTTCCTTGGCCGATGGCGTTTTCTCGGCGGATGATTTTAACCATAGAGGAAAGGCTGATTTTGCCTTCTGTTACCTTGGCTCCTAGAACCTGTTTTTCTTTGGTTTTGCTAAAAGCTTTGAGTATTTTGGCACGGCCGACTGTTTCTTCGGTTTCTACGCGTGGACGGCGCGCCTCCATTTCTTTTTCTAGCCATTCAGAGAGTTTGTAGATGATATCAAAATAGGCTATTTTGACTCCACGTCTCTCTGCGAGTTCGGTGGCCGAGTTGTCAGCTTTGACGTTGAAACCGATAACCAAAGCTTCTTCTCCATCGGAAATACTTTTGATGTTACCTTCGGTTATTTTACCTTCACCTTTTTGCACTATGCGGAACATGGCGTTCTCGTTTTTTATTTTACTGATTTCTTTTTCTATAGCTTCGATCGATCCAGTGGTGTCGGCTTTGAGTATTACCGGGATGACCTTTTTATTGCTAGAGAAATCAAAAGACTCTTCTTTGGTATTGGATTGTTCTGATTTCGCATAAGCCAGAGCTTCTTCTTTGTCAGCAAAACATTTGAAAGGAGCACCGACTTTGGGCATTTGGTCAAAACCAACTAATCGAAGAGGGGAGGAAAAGCTCATTTTTTCTGCACTCTTGCCCAGGAAGTCTTCCATAATTCGTACTTTGCAAGTTGCACCACCGGCAGATACCCAGAGGCTTTTGTCTATGTAGCCGTCTTTGATGATGAGGGTGGCTTGGATGCCACGTTTCGGATCCATGTTGGCCTCGATTACGAATCCTTCTGCTAGTTTTTTGCTATCACCGGTAAAGCTCTCTACTTCGGCTATGAGCTCAATCATGGAAAGCAGTTCGTCTATGTTGGTACCGGCTTTAGCCGAGATGGGTACAAAGGGTACGTTACCACCATAGTTTTCTAGGTATATGCCATGTTCAGCCAAACCGACTTTGGTTTTCTCTATGTTAGCTTCTGGTTTGTCTATTTTGTTGATTGCAACGATAAAAGGAGTATTACTTTCGGTAATAGTTTTCCAAGCTTCCACTGTCTGAGGCTTCACACCGTCTTCGGCAGAGACTACTAGTATAGCGATGTCGGCTACATTGGCACTGCGCTCACGCATTTTGGTGAAGGCTGCATGACCGGGAGTATCGATGAAAGTTATTTTCTTGTTTTTGAATACTACTTCGTAGGCAGATACGGCCTGGGTTATACCACCGGCTTCACGGTCGACAATGTTGGTTTTACGAATATAGTCTAGCAGGGTAGACTTGCCGTGGTCGATGTGTCCCATCACCGCCACTACTGGCGGTCTCTCTATTGTTTGATTTTCTTTGTCGGTGGTTTTTTTCATTGGATTTTTCCTGGTTTCTAGAACCTAGTTTTAAACTTTTGCTCGAGCTAAAACTTCTTTCTCTTCATCAGATAATTCGAATTCTGATTTGCCCGCTTTTACTGGTTTTGCGAAGACGCTCATTCGTTCGCGGGAATACAAACTCGACAGTACCACGCCGTCACCAACTTCGTTCAACATGCCGATGGCGAAACTTTGGTTACCACCCTGGTCTGGGAAGGGGTTGAAACGAATAACTTCAAGTCCACGGATACTCATTGCTAATTTTTTATTGATAAGTTCAATATCCTTCTCGGCTTGTATCCTGGCGCTGGTCAACTTCGTGATATCGCTCTCGAGAGCAATGATGGTGTCCTCCAAGTCCTTTGCTTTTTTTCCTAAGAAAAATCTTTTTAACCGCTTTTCAGTAGTCAGCGCCCAGAAGCCCTCGATTAAAACAAGGATTCCCAGCAAAACAAAAAAAGCGATTTCGAGCTTTGGATTCATGTCGTTTCAATATATACTAATTTTATGGTTAAATCAAACTTAATTTATCTTGATTTTGCAGGGAGCGCGGAACCAAATCCGAGCTCTATTCACTCTGCTGGGGTGTCGGCTCGTAAATCTTTGGACGATGCGAGGAGGAAAGTGGCGGAATTTATCCACGCTCGCCCGAATGAAATAATTTTTACTGCCAGTGGAACCGAATCTAATAATTTGGCAATAACTGGGCTGGTCTGGTCAAATTTTTCTGCATTTGTTCCACATGTCGTTACTACGAACATCGAGCATCCTTCGGTTTTGGAAACAGTTCGGGCTTTGACCAAAAGAGGAATGATAACTTCAACCATTGTGCCGGTGGAAGAGGATGGGGTAGTCGATCCGAAAAAAATAAAATCCGCGATAACTGAAAACACAGTTCTGGTTTCGGTAATGTACGCCAATAACGAAATAGGTACAGTGCAACCCATAGATGAAATTGCTAAAGAAATTAGGCATTACAGGAAAACCGCGCGCCCAGCAAAATTTTCTTGGGTCCTCGAATCTCCTTCGCGAGTACGCTCGGCCAGACCGCTCGAAAATTTTCTGGACGCGCCGTTTTTTCACGTAGACGCAGTGCAGGCAGTAAACCATGTACCGCTCAATGTCGAGAAATTAGGAGTTGATTTGCTGACATTTTCTGGGGCAAAAGTCGAAGGTGCCCGGGGTTCGGGTGTTTTATGGAAAAGAAAGGATGTACCACTTGCCCCAATCATGCATGGTGGCGAGCAAGAATTCGGTTTACGCCCAGGTACAGAAAACACAGAAGCCGTTGTAAAACTAGGCAAGGCTCTGCAGGGCCTAAGTAAAACTCAGGGAAAAGAAAGCAAAAGACTAACAATACTCAGGGATTATTTTTTCCGAGAACTGAATAAAAAAAAGATTTTCAAAGAATGTGGTGTCGTGGTAAACGGAAGTCTGGAACAGAGGTTACCCAACAATATCAATATCACTTTTCCGAAAATTCCAAGCGAACTCCTGGTGCTCGAACTCTCTGCTCGGGGGGTGATGGTAGCTTCTAAGAGTGCTTGTCAGAGTAGCAACAGCGAAGGCTCCTATGTGATAGGAGCCATTCGTCCAGAAATTGGCAAAGATATCGGTGGGCTCAGATTTTCGCTTGGTAAAAGTACAACCAAAAAAGAAATTGAGTTCACTTTGAAGTCCCTCGCAGAGATTTTGCTTAAACTCAAAGAATGGTATCATTAACCCATGGACGCACACATAGAAGATCAGATAATTAAAAAGTTTCATTCACACCCACTGCATTATTTTTCTTTATACTTCGTCGGCATGATTTTTATCGCCGTCGGCATTGTCTGGGAGTGGCCAGTAATAATCCTCGGTGTTTTGATGTTTTTGTTAGCGGGAGTTGTTCGCAAAGCTACAACTTTTTATTTGTTGGATAGTGGTATTGCTCGTGGTTACAAACTTTTCTCGACACATCGCAAATACATGGAATACGAAAATATCCAAAACGTAGAAGTTAGCCAAACTTTTTTCGAAAACATCATCGGTATTGGAAATTTGAAGTTC
>DATDUL010000063.1:0-5738 GCA_036517715.1 Minisyncoccota bacterium | reverse complement strand
AAAGCAGACGCGCAAAGTGTGACTAGTGCAGTGTTGAATGCAAGCGTAAACCCTGGTGGAACCCGGACAACTGCTTGGTTCGAATATGGAACTAATTCCAGCTTGAACACTTGGACTGAGACTACCCACGAGTTGATCGGTGCATTCGACTATGCAAAACCTTTCTCTCAAACTGTGTACAATTTGCAACCAAACACTCTGTACTACTTCCGAGTAGTTACCAACAACGGTTACAACACTTACCGAGCTCAGATCCTTTCCTTCACTACTGGGACTAACTACACCACAAACCAAACTAGTTACAACCAAAGTTATAACTACAACGACAGTTATAACTACGCAGATCAGAATACAGTAAACGTAACTCGTTACGTAGTGAACGAAACCAAATACATTGACCGAGTTGTACAACCACAAACAGTGTATACTCAGCCTCAGACTGTAGCCTACCAGCCGGTTTCTTACCAATACCAACCGGTAGCTTACCAACCAGTTTCTTATCAAACTGTTGCGTACCAGCCAACCCAAACTGTTGCTTATCAGCCAGTTGCAAGTAATGTGGTTTATCAGCCAGCTGGCCAAGTAGCCTACATGCCAGCAAGCACTAGCTACGTACCAGCTACGACTTATAACAAACCTGTTGCAACCACAACAACTAACAGTACATTGGTAGCTGCACCGATATTCGGAGCAAACTTCCTACCAAACAATTTGTTCGGTTGGTTGATACTACTTGTGCTTCTCTTGGCAATTGTGTTCGTAACACGCCGTCTCGCACGAGTTTAAAGATAAAACTCAAACAAAAAGAAAAGCCACTCTCTCGAGTGGCTTTTCTTTTTGTTGTTTATTTCTTCATTATGAATTGAACCTTGTCGCCTATTTTAAGTTGGTGGAATTTAGCAAAACCAGAGACGACTTCGAGTACGTATTTAGACTCCACGTTCGTTCCAAAAAGCGCTGGGTAGGATTCGGGACGAGCATCCTCTGCTACATAAACCACAAAACCATTTTCATCAATCCAGATCATATCAATCGGTATTAGCATGTCCTTCATCCAAAATGGATGCCGGGTTGTGTAATCAAAAATGAAAAGCATGCCTTGGTCTTCGGCTAAAGATTCCCTGCCTGAGAGGCCTCTGGCTTTTTGCTCTGATGTTAGCGCTAAATCAACCTTGATCTCAGTGCCAGCTATCGAAACACGACTTATAGAATTACTTGTTACAGCCACCTGTCCACGACGCCCAAGCGCTAGAAAAATTAAAAAACCCACGAAAGCGAGTACGATAAATAAATTTAAAATCTTCATATTAGTATTTTACCTGTGATCGCCGTTCCAGCCAAACATTTTACCGATCATTTCTGGAGTTTCTCGTTTCCGGACTATTTTGACTGTGCCATCGGAGACGGATATTTTCATCGGTTGTGCGAGCAAACAGTGGTGGGATGACATCGGGTCTTGGTAGGCACCAGTATCTAACACGGCGAGATATTGCTCTTTGGTCTCAGTTAATTTAGGTAGCAGGACATATTCCCCGCCTGCGGTGTATTTATCATCCGAGTCACAAGTAGTTCCTGCAAGCCAAGCACTCTGACAAGGCCCACGCATGTTGTTTACAGGGATAATATGCCATTTTTGATGAATAGCCCAAGTGTCTTTCAAGTCATTTATGAAACTACCGTCAATGGCGTACCAAGCTTTGGCATTACCCTTCTCTATTTTCTTCTCCGAGATGACGCGGTAGATTGTAACCTGTGAAGGAGCTACGATGTACTGACCCCATTCGATGGCTAAGTTTGGATGCTTGATACCTGCTTTGTCGGATAGATTTTTTAGTAGTTTAATAATTTTGTTTGATACAGTTTTTGCTGTGTAGTATTTTTTCTTTTCATAAGGTAGCCCAAAACCACTACCAATGTTGAGGGTGTCGAGGGAAGGTTGTTTCTTCTGCAATCTGGTGTAGAGTCCAAAACCATACTTTACTCCACCCAAAATACTCTTTTGGGTTTTGATCTGGGAGCCCATGTGATAGTGCATGATCTTTAGGTTCTTGAGTTTCGGCAGATCAAACATCTCCTTTTCAGACAGACCGAATCGGTCAAATTTCTTGTCCCAGTGAGTGTCGGCACGAAAAGCCATGTCGACTCTGACACCCAGGTCTCCTTTGTACTTGGAAAGTCGGTCAAATTCATCCATGTTCTCTATGATTGGAATGATGCTCATCCCCTTGTGATGAAGTTCTTCAATCAGATCTAGATACTGTGTGGTTTTGGCTCCGTTACAGAATACGCGAATCTTTTCGTTAGATTTACCACTCTCCCAAAGTTTCTTTACAATCCAGAGCTCGTTGGCAGAAGAAGTTTCTAGGTTTGCACCTTCGGACAATATCGGTAAAACAAATTCTTTGTTTTGGTTGGCCTTCATCGGATAGTGGTAGTTGAATTTACCCTTGTACCCGTAAATCCTCATATAAGCTTGGAAATAACCGATCAAGTCCTTTACTCGGTCTTCGATTACGAATGGAAGGATGATCTGCAGTGGAGAGCCGAATTTCTTAACCAGAGCATTAACGTCATAGATATGGTTGCCTTCGGCGATGGTCAAATTGCCTTCCTTGGAGACGTTGAAAGCGCCCGTGTTCCAGTCGTCTACGCCAAGTTTCCAGAATTTTCGGTAATTCTTCTCTATTTTTTTGTTTTTGCGCTTAGCCACCTTAGTGATGACAATTATACAAATTTGACAAAAATAAGCAATAGCTGTTAAATATTTTTCTTATATCTGGCCAGAAAGCCTTCTTTATAGCTTTCAAAGGTCCCATCCAGCATAGCCTGTCGCATATTTGCAACTAAATGAACCAGGAAGTGCAGGTTGTGAATCGAGGCAAGGGTGCCTGCTAGCATTTCCTTACCTCGAAACAAATGCGCAATATAGGCACGAGTATACCTGCCTCCACTACAGGTGTAACACTCACAATCATCCTCAATAGGTCGGTAGTCAGTTTTGAATTCTGCGTTTAGGATGATCATCTTGCCATCTTTGGTGTAGATGGTACCGTTGCGACCCAAACGAGTCGGGGTGACGCAGTCAAACAAATCTACCCCGTTCTCTACCCCCATAAATAAATCTTCTGGTTCACCAATGCCCAGCAAATGCCTAGGTTTTTCTTCGGGCAAAATTTCGTTCACCCATTTCACTGCGGTCGACATGTCTTCTTTGGCGAAACTACCACCAATGCCAAAGCCATCAAATCCCTCACTTCCCTCGGGACCTTCGGTCCGCAACTCAGCCATGAATTTCGCAGACTGTTTGCGAAGTGCTTCATCACGCCCACCTTGCACAATACCAAAAAGGGCCTGGGGAAAAAGGGTGTGGGAAATTTTTTGTCCCCGAGGGTCCCGCTCCGAAGGAGAAGGGCGCAGGGGTGAAAAATTTTGCATACCCTTTTTCACTTCTTCTAATTTTTTGTGTTCTTCTAAACACCTCTTGGCCCACATGTGAGTTCGTTCAAGTGCTTCGGTTTGATATTTTAAATCTTCAGTCGGGCTAGTGCATTCATCAAAAGCAAATATAATGTCTGCACCTAAGTTATGCTGAATCTGGATAGACTTCTCTGGAGTAATGTAGTGAATACTGCCGTCGAGATGTGACTTAAAAGAAACTCCGTCCTGGCCAATCTTGGCTAGTCTCGGAGCATCGGAATCGTCGAAACGTTCTGGAATCAGGAGCGACGGATCGGTTATTTTTACAACCTTTGAAATTTCTTTTCCGTAAGCAGCACCCAAGGAAAAAACTTGGAAGCCACCCGAGTCCGTCATAGTAGGACCTGACCAACCCATGAATTTTCCCATACCACCAGCATTGTGCACTATTTCATCCCCTGGCTGTAAATACAGGTGGTAAGTATTGCCGAGCACTACCTGAGTACCAGCGTCACGAACCTGGTCTGGGTTGAGGGATTTGACTGTGGCCTTGGTACCCACCGCCACGAAAGCCGGGGTCAAGATGTCCCCGTGCGGAGTAGACAACACTCCAGCCCGACCAAGTTTCCCTTCTAGTTTTTTTTCTATCTTGAATTCCATTCTGTTATTAAATTTGAACTTCTACAAACTTGAGTTCGAAAATATTAATCGGACTTTTGAGTAGTGCTTTTTTGAATGGGTCCCGTGGATCTGAAATCACATCAGTTACTTCGGCTATGGTGTACGGATGAATACCTGGGAGTAGAGCCAGGGTACCGGCAACCAATTCAAAGTCACGAGGTAAGACAACTTCAAAGTTGCCCCGGCCACGACCGATTAATTCTATAAAGGTGTCACTGCCAGACAGCACTGCACTTTGTTTCTGACCATAAGTTGAATAAAGCATCACCTTGGCCGTACGTCCGGAAACTTCACTGACTACTCCTACTGGCACGTCTCCATAAGCAAAAACATGACTGCCGACTTGGATATTGCTGTCGCTTCCAATATCGATGATCAAAGTGTCATACGGAGATTGATTGGGATTGCCCAAAATACCAGCCAGCACCATCTGTCGGCCTTCTGGTTTACGCATGAGGATTTCTTTTATTTTTTCATTTTCATTAAAAAGTGCTTCGTGGTTTGCCAGTCTGGCTTCCTGTTCTAAAACTTTGCTTTTGAGTTCATTGTTTTCTTCTACTAGAGCTTTTTTCGAAGCGAAGAAAACACCGACGTTGCCTAGGTTGTTACCAATACGACGCCCAAGGGAAACAACAGGCGTCAGAACAAAATGTGCTGACCTCGAAAAGAAACTGAAAATCGTCGCACTAAAAAGCACGAAAAATGCAATTAAAAAAACGACCAAAAAAACACGTGATCGCTTTTTGTTTCTCCTTTTCTTATCTTGGAGGTAGCTCATCTTGATTGCTTATCAAAACTTCATCGTAATATTTCAAATCATCGAGGACGATACCTGTACCGCGAGCCACAGCAGAGAGCGGATCGTCCACGACATATACTGGCAACTTGAGAACATTCTGCAGTAACACATCCAGTCCCAAAAGTAGCGCCCCACCTCCAGAGAGTGTGATCCCACGATGCATAACATCGGACAATATTTCGGGTGGAGTGTTTTCTAACACGTCTTTTACACCTTCTACCAGTTCTTTGATTGAAGCCCCGATAGCTTCACGAATATCCGAGTCGGTCACTACAACTTCACGAGGAAGCCCTGTCAGTAAATCCCTGCCACGCACAGCTACTTCCATATATTCCCCTGGCAAAACTCCGCCAATGGCGATCTTTACATCTTCGGCGGTTTTCTCACCGATTAGGATTTTGAACTCATCACGCATGTAGGTCATGATGTCCTGGTTTAGTTTGTCTCCGGCAACTTTCAAATTTTTTGATTTTACGATACCCCCGAGTGAAATAACTGCTATGTCTGTAGTGCCTCCGCCGATGTCGATAATCATCGAACCCTGTGGCTCCTTGATTGGCATACGGATACCTATGGCTGCGGCCATGGGCTCTTCGATTAGGTACACTTCGCGGGCACCAGCTGAGCGAGCGGCGTCATACACGGCCCGGGTCTCTACGTTGGTGGTGCCAGACGGAACTCCGACCACAACTCGTGGGCGGAAAAACTTTGGAGATAATTTGTCTGCTTTGTTGATGAGATATGAGAGCATTTCCTCGGTGACTTCGAAGTCAGATATCACGCCATCTACGAGTGGACGAATAGCGCGGATGTGTCCTGGAGTACGACCGAGCATTTCTTT
>DATDUL010000062.1:0-5860 GCA_036517715.1 Minisyncoccota bacterium | reverse complement strand
CCTGCCACTAATACTCATAATCACAGATCGTCCAGATGAATACGCACTACGCCACGCACCACATTTTGAACCCAAAAAAGTAATAAAAAGAGTTATTATTTTCGGTTTGATTTCAAGTGTGTTTGACCTGATGTACTTCACCCTGTTTAGTAACGCTAGTGTCGCTGAATTCCAAACAGGTTGGTTCTTGCTTTCAGTATTTGCCGAGCTTGCACTCATACTGTCCATTCGTTCGTCTCGTTTCGTGCTCAAAGCCCCAGCCATGTCTGTGCCACTGGCTTTCGGAATAGTAATATCAGCCTTGCTACCATTTATCTTTATTTACAATTCCTACTTGGCAAATATTTTCCATTTCGCATCTTTGCCAGACTACATGCTCATGATTATCGTGTACCTGGTCCTCACCTATATCGCCGCCAACGAAGCCGCCAAGTTCATCATGCATAAAAGGAAACTCTATAATAAACCTAAATCCGTAGAGGACGTTTTCAGGTTTTAGCTTTTAACCAAAATAGTTTGTATTCTCCGCCCCCACTCGCAATATCGTGTTAAACGATATGTTATTATACAAAGATGCAAACCCAAAAGATTGAACAATTGTGGTCCATGTCGACCGAAGAATCCCTAACAAGCCTGGGCTCTGTAGAAAAAGGGCTGGCTGAAGCCGAGGTTGAAAAGAGGCTCAAACTCTACGGCAAGAATACTTTTAAAAAGAACGAGAAAAAAGGCCCCGTCTCTTTGTTTTTTAAGCAGTTTCTAAGCCCACTGATATTCCTGCTTTTAGGAGCTGCTATCATCACTGGGTACCTTAATGAATGGACCAACACCATCGTTATACTATTTGCGGTGTTTTTGAATGTGGCTATAGGTTTCTATCAGGAATATCATGCAGAAAATACCCTGGCCAAACTCACAACATATATCAAAGATCGTACTCGAGTCATCCGCGAAGGGAGAGAAGAAGAAATAGATTCGAGTGAGATTGTACTGGGCGATATTATTAAACTCGCTTACGGATCTCGTGTTCCAGCGGATGCGCGCATCATTACCGTGAACAACTTGCGCATCGACGAAGCAGTACTTACTGGGGAATCTATTCCAATAGAAAAAAAGATTGATGTGGTTCCGATGGGGGCCGAAGTTGCTGAACGCAAAAACATTGCCCACGCCGGGACACTGGTCGTCGAAGGATACGCGACCGCTATAGTTTACGCGACAGGTAATTACACAGAAATAGGTAAAATCGCAGGGATTGTTTCGAAAATTGAACGAGCAAAAACCCCATTACAAAAAGGTGTCGATAAACTAGCTTGGCTCATATTTATATTAGTGCTCGTGATTGTGCTAGGTATTTGGATGTTGGGTATTTCCCGTGGTGAGCCAGCACTTCCGATGTTAGTGCTCTCTGCGGCGGTGGCGGTAGGTGCGGTACCGGAAGCTTTGCCAATAGTTCTGACTATGATACTTGCTATTGGTGCTACACGTATTGCTGCCAAGCGTGGAGTTGTACGCAAACTCTCTGCGGCAGAGACACTTGGCTCGACGACCCTCATTATGACGGACAAAACCGGGACACTTACTATGGCGGACATGAAACTCGTCGGAATACACACCTTGGAATCTATGCTTTTGGGTACCGAAAGTGACACAGACTTTTCGGGAGAAGACAAAAAAATACTTGAACAAGCACTTCATAACATCGACATTACCCTAGACAATCCAAAAGACACAACGGACAAATGGACGTTCCGAGGTCGGCCGTTTGAAATAAACATAGCTAAAGCAGCACTACGTGAAAGTATCTCACTTGATGAAACATTGGCCCCAGGTTCACAAATATTATTGCCATTTAATTCGACCAATAAATTCTCGGTGGCGTTAGCCGGGGAATATTACAGTGTTATGGGTGCACCAGATATCTTGCTCAAACGTTCAAAGGTGTCCAAAGAAGATTATTTGAAACTCGAAACATGGATAGATCAAACTTCTCGTGCTGGTAAAAGGCTCATTGGTATTGCTCGAATGAAAAAACACGGTGCGCATCCAGGGGTGAACGACATAGAAAACTTAGAGTTCCTGGGGGTGTTGCTGTTTTATGATCCGATTCGTCCAGAAGTACCACAAGCTATCAAAAACATCGAAGCCCACGGTATGAAAATGGTATTGATCACTGGTGACCTGGTTGGCACCGCGCTTTCTGTAGCCAAGAGTCTGGATTGGGCGGTGAAAGAAGATCAAGTACTCCTCGGATCTGATTTGCGCAAAATGTCTGACGAAGAGTTGTTGGTGGTGATACCGAACATTAAAATTTTTGCCCGTGTGACCCCAGAAGACAAACTTCGTGTGGGGATGTTGTATCAGAAGTTAGGTGAAGTGGTAGCAATGACAGGAGACGGGGTGAACGACTCACCAGCGCTCAAAGCAGCAGATATCGGAATATCTCTGGGCTCAGGTTCGGACGTAGCTAAATCAGCAGCGGACCTAGTACTCCTTGATGACAACTTTGAAACCATATCGTTGGCTATTGATGAGGGGCGTAAAATACTCGGCAATATACGTAAATCGTTTGTGTATTTGATGTCCAACTCGCTCGATGAAGTTTTTGTTGTTGGAGGAAGTTTGATCGCTGGGCTTGCACTGCCACTTACTGCACTGCAAATCATCTGGGTTAACCTTTTTACAGGATCACTCCCAGCACTCGCGTTTGCTTTCGACGAAGACATAGATAGAGAGAAATATAAAGGACGGGATTTGAGGTTGATTTTTACCACTGAGGTAAAAGTTCTAACTCTGGGTATAGGAGTCTTGAGTTCTATGTTACTTTTCCTTTTGTATTACTTCTTGGTCCGCATAGGTTTACCGATTGAGGTTACCCGTTCTATATTCTTTGTTTGTTTTTCTTCGTATATATTGGCTATTTCATATTCTTTCCGTTCACTGCATGCACCAATCTACAAATACAATATATTTGCGAACAAGAAGTTAAACTGGAGTCTGTTGATTGCTGTTGTCATCCTAATCGCGACTATGACGATACCGCGTATGCGAGATATTTTCGACCTGGCACCGATGCCGGTTACTTGGTTACCATTTGTTGTCTTGTGGTTAGTTCTCAATTTGCTTCTTGTAGAAGGAGCAAAATACGCAGTGCGTAAAACAAAGCATCTTTTTTAACTCTTGAAATTTAAGAAAAATCTGTCATTATAGGGTTTACGAAGTAAAACTTCGTATATGGTGCCTATGGTGTAGTGGTAACACAGAAGCTTGTGGAGCTTTTATCTCCGGTTCGAATCCGGATAGGCACCCACGTCAAACGTTTCAAAAAACTAAATATTATGGAACACAAAGAAACGTACAAATCAGTCGTGAAGTGGAAGGGAGAACCTTGTGATGTTGAACATTATGTAGCATCAGATTTTTCGCATATTCCAAATGAGCTAATTGAAAAAGTACACGGTGTTTGTTTTCGAAATGGAAAAATGCTCATCGTTTATCATGACGGATGGGGTATCTGGGGCATACCCGGAGGCACTCGAGAAGAAAACGAGGAAGTTTTGAATACACTAAAGAGAGAAATTCAAGAAGAGTCTGCGTGTTCGCTTGTGAGCGCTCATCCTTTTGCTTATCAAGAGGTTAAACACGCTGATGGTACGAGCTACTACGCACTCTTTTACCACTGCGAGGTAGAACTAGAAGATGTATTCAAAGAAGACATCGCTGGTACCATAACCAAACAAGAGTGGATAGACCCAGAAGATTATCATAAATATATCGAAGAAAAACCATTTAGAAAAATTGTAATCGAGAGCGCTTTAACCTTTCGACAAAATAACAGTCACTCTTAAAATCTGCTATAATTTCCGCATGAAAAAGATCAAAGCGGGTTTGCTGATTTCTTTATTTTATTTGCTATCTTTCGCGCCGGCTTTGGCGCACGTGAAGTGGTTTATCGAAGAAGAGGAGGTAGAAGAGACTCACTGGTATAATTTTCTCGATACTCCGGTTGTGGTCTGGATACTGATTGTTCTAGGGGTTGTGCTTTTGGGTTGGTTTCTAAATCGCATTATTAAAACCCCAAAGAAACTGACAGATTTTACTGAAAAATATAGTGTCCAAATCCACCGAGGAGCCCAGATATTGCTTGGCATATTTCTGTTGGTGACGGTAGAATTTTTTTGGGGAACTATCATTACTCCACATATATCGAACACAGCTCCAGTGCGTTTGATTGTCGGATTGATTCAGTATGTAATCGGGATAATGTTTCTGTTTGGATTTTATCCGCGGATTGCTTCCGGCGCCCTGATGCTTCTGTGCCTTATGCTCGGGTATTGGAGTGGGGTAGTAGTCTTTGCTGAAAACCTACTGCTTTTTTCTCTAGCCCTTTATTTCTTTATAAAAAGTTTCAAGTCCGGTGTATTGCCGGTGTGGCTGGAGGCGCATGCGTTAGACATCCTCCGGGTTGGATCCGGTATTTGCCTCATTGTGCTGGCCTTCACCGAGAAACTGCTTTTCCCAGAATTCGCCCTGGCTTTCCTAGCCAATCATGATTGGAATTTCATGCAGGGTATTTTGCCAGCTTTTTCGGACAATTTGTTTGTGTTGTCAGTCGGCATGTCAGAACTCATATTCGGCCTTTTGTTTACCTTTGGTTATCTGACACGTATCACCACGATTTTCCTAGCGCTATTTCTAGCGACATCTTCTGTCGCTATGTTTGTATCTGTTGGGGACTGGGAGCCTGGGCACGTGGTTATCTACGCCGTGGCACTGCTGTTTCTATTCTTTGGTTCTGACACCAAGCCTACAAAGAAAGATTAGGTAGGCGCTCCAAGTCTATCGGCTGGGTAAAGTCATCTTTCTCTAGGTGGTGGTACGCGGCTACACCTATCATCGCGGCGTTGTCGCCGTAGAGTTTCTTGTTGGTTGGGTAGTGCAGGCGATAATTTTCGGCAAAGACTTTTCGGAATTCTTTGCGCAGTGCCAAGTTGGCAGACACTCCACCTGCTAAGATGATGTCTTTTATTTCAAATTCTTCACCCAAATCTTCCAAGGCTATTTGGGTTTTGCGGACCAAGGACTCTATCGCAGACTTTTGAAACGAAGCTGCCACGTCGATGATAATTTTTTTCTTTTCTGTTTTGGTTAGTCCTTCTGTTAAAACCTTTTGAGTCAGATACAGGACTGAAGTTTTGAGCCCGGAATAGCTGAAGTCACAAGACCGAGTTTTCATCATCGGTATCGGGAAGGGGAAGGCATCCTGGTTTCCTTCCTTTGCCAGTTTTTCAATAATAGGTCCTCCAGGGTAGCCGAGCTCTAACATGCGGGCTACCTTATCATATGCTTCACCCACGGCGTCGTCTAAGGTGCGACCAATGATTTTGTAGTTCCCATGATCTTTCATGAGCACTAGTTCGGTGTGTCCGCCAGACACTAGTAATGCCAGTAGGGGGAATTGGTAAGTAATTTTCGGATTGCCGGATTTGTTTTGAGCCAAGGTGGAATATATGTGTCCTTCCATGTGGTTGATGGCGATCAAGGGTTTGCCTATTTGTACGCTGATCTCTTTAGCTTTTCGAATGCCGACTTCAAGCGCGATGGCGAGCCCGGGGCCCTGGGTTACGGCTACGGCATCCAAATCCTCGAGTTCTGTTTTTGCTCCGCGCAAAGCTTCTTTGACCACGTATTCAATATTTTCTTGGTGCATGGTGCGCGCGATTGACGGTACAACACCACCCCATTTTTTGTGGAATTCAATTTGAGAAGATATCTTGTTCGACAAAATACGAGTACCTTCTGTTATGGCAACCGATGTTTCATCACAAGATGTATCAATGGCTAGTATTTTCATGATTTATTT
>DATDUL010000061.1:0-4004 GCA_036517715.1 Minisyncoccota bacterium | reverse complement strand
GCAGGGTGTTGTCGAGTATTGCGGTGTCGCTTTTCTCACCGATAGTTTTGTCTGCTTTCTTTTCTTTTTTCTTCATCATATTATTTTTTATAAATTAGTTGGTAATCCTTGTGGTCGCTTGAGCCGAATTTATCCTTCGCCTCAATGCTGACTATATTATACCCCGGAGACAGCGCTATCGTCTCATTGAAATTTCCTTCTTTGTCTATGGATATTTCGCGTCCGTTCAGCGTCAGCAGTACTGCGTTTTTAGCGTTGCCGGTGATGTGTTCAGTACTTTCTATCACTGTGGCCCCATTTTCGATGTTTACTCCTTTGATTTTAACCCCAAATATCAAGTTGTGTGATCCAAAGAATGCAAACGCTACAATAAACAAGAAAAATACTGATAGCGCTATATTTCTGAAAAACTTTTGATTATCACGGTTGGCCATGGATTATATAGTGTTGTTACCTGCTTCGTCGCGGTTTATCTTTTCTAATACTTCACGTGGTTTGGCACCTTCGCCGGGACCGATGACTCCACGTTCTTCGAGTTTGTCCATCAGTCGGGCAGCACGGGCATAGCCAAGCTTCAGTTTTCTTTGCAGGTAGGAGGTCGATGCTTTACCAGCCTCCATGACAGTGGCACGGGCTTCTTCATACATTTCGTCGTCATCTTCGCCTTCGTCTTCTAGGGTTGATTCGAAAATTCCTTTATCTGCCGATATTCCACCGCTCGATATGTTTATCTCTTCCATTACTTCGTCTCGATAAGAGTCCGCTAGGTATTTAACTACGTTTTTAACCTCATCCTCGGATATGAATGCTGACTGGAGTCTTTCGGGCTGGGCATTACCAGAAGAATAGAGCATATCACCAGCACCCAAAAGTTTTTCAGCTCCTCCAGTATCCAATATGGTATGAGAGTCGATTTGTGAAGCTACCTTCAAGGCAACACGTGCGGGTACGTTAGCTTTAATGAGTCCGGTGATAACACGAACCTCCGGTCTCTGAGTTGAGAGCATTAGGTGGATACCCACAGCACGTGACATCTGTGCAAGCCTCACTATGGCTGCTTCGAGTTCACGAGGGTAGGAGGTCATAATGTCAGCCAGCTCGTCGATAATGATTACGATATACGGCATACGTTCGGGAGCATTTTCTGGGTCACCTTTGTATTTGGCATATACGTTTTGATGATAGGACTGGATGTCTCGAACAGAATTTTCTTCGAGCAGGTCGTAGCGTCGGTCCATTTCTTTGGCTGCCCACTTGAGTGACAATATCGCTTTTTTGGCCTCGGTGATAACCGGAGTCAAGAGGTGAGGGATCTTGTTGTATAGGGTCAGCTCAACTCTTTTTGGGTCGATTAAAATAAATTTCAAATCCTCTGGTCCATTACGATACAACAATGAAGTAATAATTGCGTGAATGGTCACAGATTTACCTGCTCCTGTAGCACCAGCAACCAAGCAGTGTGGCATTTTGGCAAAGTTAGCAAAATGCGCTTTGCCTGAAATTGAGCGACCCAGTGCGATGGTTAGCGGTTTTAGTGAGTTTTGGAAATCCTTGTCCGAGAGCAGAGTGCCGAGTCCTACGGTCGACTTAGTTTTGTTTGGTATTTCTATTCCTACTAGTGATTTGCCCGGGATGGGTGCCTCAATACGCAGTGGGTGTGCAGCGAGTGCGAGCGCCAAGTCATTTTGTAATCCGACTATACGTGATAGTTTGACCCCTTCGGCAGGTTTTAGTGCATAACGGGTAACGGTGGGGCCGATGGTTATTTCATCCATTTCGACCTCGATGCCGAAATTCATAAGAGTGCGTTTTATGATGTTTGCATTGGCTTTGATGTCGCCAGTATTTGGTTTACCTTTATCTGTCTCGAGGAGTGAAAGTGGTGGGGGAACATAGTCTCCGTTTTTGTGAGGCTTGCCGGATTTTTTCACAGCAAATTCTTCATCTCCTTCGCCGGTGTTTATCTTGAACTTTTCTTCTGGAGTTTTTGTTTTCTCTGTTTTTTCTACTGGTTCTGGTTTGGTGTCTTCCTCGTTTTCTTCATCCATTTCTTCGTCATATTCTTCCATCTCTTCTTCGTCAGCGTCTTCTTCATTTTTGTTACGCTTGAATAGTCCGAAAAAGTTGGAGAAGAAACCTACCAAATTCGGACGGGCATCGAACATCACCAAGATCGATATTATGAGTATCGCTCCCAAGAAAAAAATGCTGGCGTATACGTCGAACAATGACACCAGGGGACTCGAAGAAATCTTGCCGAGTAGTCCACCCGAGTTATTGGAAGCTATGTTCATGATCCCGAGTCCGGAAACCAAAAAGAGTAGAGAGCTGATCAATCTTTTGCCACCGATGTTTGGTACATTGGACTGCACAAAAGATGCCCCGAGTAGTAGGAACAAAGTAGGCAACAGCACATACCCAGCACCTAGTAGATAATGAAATATTTTATAGAAAAACTTTCCTGCTACACCCGCCGCACCGAAAGCTGACATTAGGAAGAAAAGAGCCACCACAAAACAAATAACAGCCAGGATACTGTGCTGCGTTTCTGTTTTTAATTGTTTTAGAGGTGTTCCGTTTGTGTTGTTGTTTTTTGATTCCGGTTTCTTTTGTTTGGGTTTGTTTTTCTGCTTTCCTTTCTTTGACATTCGTGTATTTTAACATAAATAATAATGAATTACGAAAATCTTTTTTGGCACAACTTTTTGAACCGTCGCGTAAAAATCTGCTGATTTTTCGCTCGTTCTCGGCTCGTCAGCCTGCGAAAGTCGCTTCAAAAAGTGCGCCTGCAACGATTTCTGTAATCGGAAGTCTTCTAAAGGACGTGCCCTGCTATAACGGGCTTGCAATAAGTGCGCGGGCGTATATAATGGACGCATGATAGAGCCCGAAAAAAATTTTAGGGACATAAGCCTAGACATAAAGGACAGCTCACTTATTGGTGGTTTGCCAATTTCATATAACAAAGTTAACAAGTTAATTACTGCTCTATACATCGTTACGGACATATTGGACAGCGAAGAACCCTTACGGTCAAAGCTCCGAACTTCGGGGTCCGATATACTATCAGACATATATTTGTTACGGACAACCAGGTCAAACAGCGCGTCCTATAGAGTTATAGGAAACATTTTGAAGACCGTTTCCTTTCTAGACATCGCTTCAACTGTGGGCATACTTTCCGAGATGAACTGTGGAATACTACGCAACGAGTTTCTAATACTCAAAGATTCTGTGAACAAAGCTCTCGAGAACTATGCAGTATTGAGTGGTGAAGTAAACCTCAGAAATTTTTTCAACAACAACGAATTGGAACAAAACAAAACAGACAGCAGACCAGTAGAAAGAAATTCAAATTTCGAAATCAAACAACCGATAATTCCAGCCAAAAGGAACATAGACGGCACCCGGATCGGTGTCCAAAAGGGCAGTACCTTGCTCCAAGCTATATCGGACAAAATGTCTCAAAAAAACGTCGGTAATTCTGTAAAGGACATGCACAACACCAAGGAAAATTTCAATGTCCTAAAGAACGACCGGAGGGATATTATTTTAAATATAATTAAAGGGAAAGGGGACGGCGCAACCATAACAGACATACGCACCTCTGCTTACGGTCCTCTAAAAGACATCGGAGAAAAGACACTTCAGCGCGAACTGGTGGCAATGGTCGGGGACGGTGTCCTAAAGAAAGTCGGATCCAAGCGTTGGAGCAGATACTACCCAGCTGGGAACTGATCCGAGGGACCTTTTCCACTCATAGAATACTGCAACATTTCTGTCTCCACTTCGTCTAATATAAGGTGAAGCGTAATTGCTTTTATTCGAAAAAAATGCGATTATATGCTTCATGTGGCGAACCAGGCGGTTTTCCACATTATTACCATCATTAAAACTTTGTTTTAAATGTTGGTAAGGATATAATGTTTTTATGTGTACAGAGGGCGCACTTTTATTAGGGCGTGCTGTACGCGTATTACATGAAATCATCTTTCAGATTTAGT